>JAGBSQ010000086.1 GCA_017631775.1 Clostridia bacterium
CGGTTCTATCGGTAAGCGTTACCGCCGTCAAGACGAAATCGGTACACCTCTTTGCATCACTATCGACTTTGAGACCGTTGGCGACGAGAACACTCCTGCAGACAACTGCGTAACCGTTCGCGACCGCGACACCATGGAGCAAGTACGTCTGCCCATTAGCGAGCTCAAGGAATACATTGAGAAGAAAATTCAATTTTAATTGATACACGTATGCTAAAAAACAGGCACACATCGCAAGATGTGTGCCTGTTTTGTGAGAAAGTTTTTGCTCAAGCTTTTTTCAAAAAGCTTGCGGGGTGGAGGGGCAGCGCCCTCCATTGCGGCGCTTTTCTTTTTTGAAAGCTTTTTTCTTTTGCGCCGACTTCGTCAAAAGAAAAAAGCGACTGACAAACCTTCGTGGGTAAACAGTCTGCTTACTTGTGTAAACTTGGTAGCCGCCTTTTCTTTGCAAAGTGGAGGCGCAAAGAAAAGGCTAACGAAAAGAAACGCCGAGGTTTTGTTTCGCGTGTTGCGACACGCGACAAGGGCTACTCGCCCTTGGCCTCGGAAACTTTTTGAAAAAAGTTTCATCAAAAACTTTTATTCGTTGTTGCTTCATAAGCAACAAAAAACGCGCACCGTGTGCGCGTTTTTCTATCAATCTTTGTTGTTTTCTACTACACGTTTTGCCGAACGCAAAATCTTTTCGCGCAGCCAATAAGGCTCCACAATGCGGAAGTCTGCATCCATTGAGAGTAGCATTCCCAAAAACTTTTCTACACTGTGGAATTCGCAAACGTATCTGTCGTGCGGTTCGCGTGCTACTATGTAATTGCTCAACTCCAGCGCGGTAAGCTTGTTTTTGATCTCAATGGTTGCCGAGTAGGGAATTTGCATTTGAATAATCGATTCATCTGCCGCCAATTCCTGCTTGGAATGCACGTTAAAGATCTCGGGAATGTACACGTCGTCATTATCCGAAGAGAGAAGAACGGGCAGCACGTAGTTTTCCTCATAGTAAAAACCCTTGCGGCTGTTGTCATATGCAATTGGTGCACCGAGCTCGCGGCGCAAATATTCAAAGTCACGTTGTGCCTGTCTGTGCGAAATTCCAAATCGTTCAGCCAAGCGTTGCGCGTTGGGGTAGCTCTTCATGGTCAGCTTTTTGTGCAGCCATTGAATTCGAATGTTGGCGTTCATTGCGCGTCAGTCTCCTTCGTGTCATTTTCGGGGGAGGGGATGGGGGCGAAATATTTTTTGAGTTTTAACAAAAGGGTAATGAGGTTTCCTGCCACAACCAAAACGGCGGCAAGGCATGCGGTGTTCTGCAAGCTGCCCGCAATGATGGCTGCGGGAACTGCGAGAACGCAAAGGGAAGCGAGCGCCAAGAAAATGAGCGCGAGCGCAAAATACAAGCGCGGGAGCTTGCGATCCAAAAGATAACGGAGCTCTGCGGTAAAGTAGAGCATCAAGGGGAGCAAAGCGGTCTGCACGGCTACCTTGAGGGGTGCGTTCATTTCGAGCGAGGCATCAAAGTAGAGCACGGCGATCAGGAGCGCACAAGCCACGGGGGGAACAAATCCCAACACAGCGCCGGCGCGGTCACCCTTATTCAAAAGAACGTGCGCGGCCGATGCCAAAAGCAGGAGTGCCGCAATCAAAAACAAAGTGGATTGATTTTTGAAAAAATCCACCGCCAACAAAATAGCGCCAATGCCAAAACCGAGCGCGGCGGGGAGAGAGGTCAAAAGACCTGCTTTGAACGGAGAGAAGGGATCGATTTCTTCTTTGGGAACAAGGATTGCAAAGATCAAAGCAGCCACAAATCCAAAGATCGCCCAAATGACTGCGAGGATTGGGAGGATCGCATTCGGTTCAAAATAATTGGTGCCTTTTTCGTAGGCTAACAGCACACTGAGAACCATAAAAATCGCAGCTGCAACACTTGCACCCGGCACAACTCTGGCACAAAAAAGCGCCCAATGTTTCTTGTTCAACCGAACTCCCCCTTCCTTTAAAATTACAATTATAATTATTATATAACACAAATTTGAACAAAATGTGACCAATTGCACACTTTTCTAAAATAATTGTTTCTTTTTTTGTAAAAAAAGGGGAAGGTGCCGCCAAAAGCGTTGCGAAAGTTCCATTCAAACCTCCTTTTTTGGCAAAAAGATGCCGTTTTTGTGCAAATTGTATATTTTGCAGGCTTTAAAAAGTGTAAATTTCTACGAAATCAACGATAAATAACTCTTGCAATTTGAGGCAATTTATGATATAATATACAAGCTTGATGTGCGATGAAGCGAAAGGTTGCCGTTTGGGGACGCCTAAAACGGGTAATTTTCGTGGAGTATGTCCGTTCAACCGGGCGAAAGGTGTTCACCGTGGCATTTTCCGTTGCAATACGGAGCTTCGATGGGACTTGATTTTCCGGAATTTGTCCGAGCCGAAAAAAATGGCGGCGGGCAAATCCCGCATTTTTCAGGGGAATCAAGAAACACACGGGGCGGTGTTGTGGTGATGCCTGCCTTGCGAAAACGCGGCCTGCGGACGGATCCCTTCCATTTATATATATGGGACACCGCAGACGAGCGAAATCTGATAAGGAGGCAAAGAACAATGGCAGTTAAAGAGAAGATCAGAGTTAGACTCAAGAGCTACGATCACGTACTGATTGACACCGCAGCAAAGAAGATTGTTGAGGTTGCAACCAGAAACGGTGCAGAGGTTTCCGGTCCTATCCCGCTTCCCACTGAAAAGGAGATCATCACTATTCTCCGCGCAGTACACAAGTACAAGGATAGCCGTGAGCAATTCGAGTATCGCACTCACAAGAGACTGATCGACATTCTCAAGCCGTCTCAAAAGGTAGTAGACGCGCTGATGAGTGTTGAACTTCCCGCTGGTGTTGAGATCGAGGTTAAGATCTGATAACAGATTTAACATCAAGCACTTGATCAAAAATACCAAAAACCCAATTCCACAAAGACAACAGCCGAGTTGTTGACTCACAGAGTCGAAAATGATCGGTAACTTTGTAAGTCATGTTGGCGAGCAGCTCGTCAACCAATAATTTACAGGAGGAAAAACAAAATGAAAAAGGCTATTATCGGTAAAAAACTCGGTATGACGCAAATCTTCGACGAAGTTGGCAACGTCATTCCCGTAACCATTATCGAAGCTGGTCCGTGCGTAGTAGCACAAAAGAAGACCGTTGAAAAGGACGGCTACAATGCTTTGCAACTTGGTTTTGCAGAAGTTAAGGCAAAGCATTTGACAAAACCCGAGATCGGACATTTCGAAAAAGCAGGCGTTCCCATGAAGAAGCATCTTAAGGAATTCCGCCTTGATGATTGCTCCGCAAACGTTGGCGACTTCATCACAGTCGAAACCTTCGCTGCAGGCGACAAGGTCGACGTTACAGGTACGACGAAGGGCCGCGGTTACACCGGCGCAATTAAGAGATGGAACCTGCACCTGCTGGGCAAGACCCACGGTATCGGTCCTATTCACCGCCAATCCGGATCTATGGGTGTTATCGACCCCGCTAGAATCTTCAAGAACAAGAAGATGGCCGGCCAATACGGTAACGAACAAGTAACTGTTCAAAATTTGAAAGTTGTAAAGATCGACGCAGAGAAGAATTTGATCGCTATCAAGGGCGCTATTCCCGGCGCTAAGGACGGCATCGTATTCATCCGCGACTCGGTTAAAGCATAAGCGGAAGGAGGAAGTAAACAATGCCAGTAGTAAAAATCGTTAATATGTCCGGCGCAGCAGTCGGCGAACTTACACTGAATGACAATATCTTCGGTGCAGATGTAAACGGCGCTGTTCTCCATGCCGCAGTCAGAACTTATCTGATGAACCAAAGACAGGGTACTCAATCCACCCTGACCCGTTCCGAGGTTTCCGGCGGCGGTAGAAAGCCCTGGAGACAAAAGGGTACCGGCAGAGCTCGTCAAGGCTCCACCCGTTCTCCTCAATGGACACACGGCGGTATCGCACTCGGTCCCAAGCCCCGTGACTATCGCATTGCAATGAACAAGAAGACACGCCGTGTTGCTCTGTTCAGCGCACTTTCCGATAAGGTTGCAAACGGTAACCTCGTTATCGTTGACAACATCGCTCTAGAAGGCAACAAGCCCTCCACCAAGACCTTGGCTGGTATGTTCAAGACCTTCGGTTTTGAAAAGACCTACACCAAGAACTACAAGACCGTTACCGTTGAAGACGGCAACAAGGTTTACGGAACCGCTACTCGCGAGGCTGTTAAGTCTCAAAGCGCACTGGTTGTTCTCAACGGAACCCAAGATGCTAATGCAGCAGTAATTCTCAGCTGCAACAACATTCCCAATGTTAAGACCACTCAAAGCACTACTTTGAACGTTTACGACATTCTGAATGCTGAAAAGCTGGTTATGACTGTTGACGCAGTGAAGAAACTCGAGGAGGTGTACGCATAATGAAAACGGCTCACGATATCATTGTAAGACCGATCATTACTGAGAACTCCATGGACCTGCTCGCTTCCAAGACCTACGTCTTCGAAGTTCGCAAGGACGCAACTAAGCCCGAAATCGCAAAGGCAGTTGAGGAAGTTTTCCAGGCAGATAAGGTTAAGGTTGCCAGCGTTCGCACCATCAACATGAAGAAGAAGCCCAAGAGACTCGGTGTACACTTCGGTTACACATCCGAATGGAAGAAAGCAATCGTTACTCTGACTGCTGACTCCGGCGAGATCGAGTTCTTCGCAGGCCTTAACTAAGAGTAGGAGGTAACGAGAATGCCTACAATTAAGTATAAGCCTACAACACCGGCCAGAAGAAACATGACTGTTCCTTCTTTCGAGGAGATCACCAAGTTTACTCCCGAAAAGAGCCTGATTGTAACTAAGAAAAAGCACGCTGGTCGTAACAGCTACGGCCGCATCACCGTTCGTCACAGAGGCGGCGGAAACAAGATTAAGTACAGAATTATCGACTTCAAGCGTCAAAACACTAACGCTAACACCGTAGTTGGTATTGAGTACGACCCCAACCGTACCGCATATATCGCACTGTTGCAGGATACTGAAGGCACCAAGAGCTACGTAATCGCTCCCGAAGGCCTGAAGACCGGTGACGTTGTATATTCCGGTCCTACTGCCGACATTAAGCCCGGCAACACTCTCCCCATCGCCAACATTCCCGTTGGTACCGTTATCAACAACATCGAGATCTACCCCGGCAAGGGCGCACAACTTGTTCGTTCTGCAGGTGCTATGGCTCAGTTGGTTTCTAAGGAAGCTAACGGCATGGCTCAGATCCGTCTTCCTTCCGGCGAGGTTCGCTACATTCGTCTCGATTGCAAGGCAACCATCGGTCAGGTAGGTAACGTTGAGCACGACACCGTTAAGGTTGGTAAAGCAGGTAAGACCCGCCACAAGGGCATTCGTCCTACTGTTCGCGGTTCCGTAATGAACCCCTGCGATCACCCTCACGGTGGTGGTGAAGGACGTTCTCCCATCGGTCATCCCGGCCCGCTCACCCCTTGGGGCAAGCCTGCTCTGGGTTATAAGACCAGAAACAAGAAGTCGCGTACCGATAAGTTCATCGTAAAGCGCAGAAATGCTAAATAAGGAGGGAATATAGAATGAGCAGAAGTCTTAAGAAAGCGCCTTTCGTCGAAGAAAAGCTCTACAATCGTATTTGCGAAATGAACGCAAAGAACGAAAAGAAGGTTCTCAAAACCTGGTCCCGCGCATCCACCATATTCCCTGAATTTGTTGGTCACACGATCGCAGTTCATGATGGTAAAAAGCACGTTCCGGTTTATGTAACCGAAGATATGGTTGGCCACAAGCTCGGTGAGTTCGCTCTCACTCGTACCTTCAAGGGCCACGCAGGATCCAAAACTTCCAATAACGGTAAATAATTGAAAGGGGAATTGTGAAAATGGAAGCAAAAGCTTATCTGAAATACGCAAGAATTTCCCCTCGCAAGGTTCAAATCGTTCTTGATTTGATCCGCGGCAAAGATGTTGCCACCGCTATGGGAATTCTTCAAAACAAGCCTCGCGCGGCTTCCGAGCTTCTCATCAAGCTCCTGAAAAGCGCAATTGCAAATGCAGAAAACAACTTCCAAATGGATGCTTCTAAACTGTACGTTTCCGAGTGCTTCGTTTGCGCAGGCCCGACTCTGAAGAGAATCATGCCCCGTGCAAAGGGAAGCGCAGACCGCATCCTGAAGAGAACCAGCCACGTAAC
>JAGBSQ010000087.1 GCA_017631775.1 Clostridia bacterium
AAAAAGATTGTGGTTGGCATTTCGGGTGGTCTTGATTCTACTTTGGCACTCCTGACAATGGTTCGCGCAATGGATTCTCTTGGACGTCCGCGCACCGACATTGTGGCGGTTACAATGCCCTGCTTTGGCACCACCGCGAGAACCAAAAGCAATGCGACAATTCTTTGCGAGGAATTGGGTGTCACCTTCCGTTGTGTGGATATTTTTGATGCTGTTAACGTGCACTTTGGCGATATTGGGCATGATCCCGCCGTTCGCGACGTTACGTATGAGAACGCGCAGGCGCGCGAGCGCACACAAGTGCTGATGGATATTGCCAACGATTGCGGCGGTATGGTGATTGGTACGGGTGACCTCTCGGAGCTCGCACTCGGTTGGGCGACCTACAATGGCGACCATATGTCGATGTACGGTGTGAATGCTTCCATTCCCAAAACGCTCATCGGTCACGTGGTAAGACATTGTGCAAATGAGGCAAAAAAGAATGGGCAGGATAAGGTTGCCGAGGCGCTCTATGATATTCTCGACACGCCCGTCTCGCCCGAATTGCTCCCTGCCGATGCCGACGGCAAAATTGCACAAAAGACCGAAGATTTGGTTGGCCCTTACGAGTTACACGATTTTTATCTTTATTATTTCATTCGTTACGGCTTCTCGCCCGCAAAGCTTTACCGCATGGCGCAAGCGGCTTGGGGTGAAAAGTACAGCGATGAGGTTTTGAAGAAATGGTTGCAAGTATTCTTCAAACGCTTTTTTGCACAGCAATTTAAGCGTTCGTGTCTCCCTGACGGACCTCAGGTTGGAGAGATCTCTCTCTCTCCAAGAGGATCTTGGAAGATGCCCTCAGATGCCGCAAGTGCCTTGTGGCTGGGCGAGGTTAATGCGCTTTGATAAAACCAAAAACACCCCCGAGGCAGTTGCCTCGGGGGTGTTTTTTTTGGAAGCTTTCGTCATTTAAAAGGGTGAAAAATGATTAGTTTTCTTCCTTATTATTAATAGTGTCGGTTTCGGGGGTGTTTTGCGGTTGGGCGACGGTGTCTTTTTTGAGTTCCTCAATCTCGCGGCGAATGGCCTCGAGCGCCTCGCTCTTTTGCTCTTTTTCTTTTTTAAAGGATGCTTCAAGCAGCCAAATAGCCGCGCCAATCAGCAACAGCGTTCCCACCGGGGATTTGATAAAGTTGATGAGTATGCCCACCAAAGGAATTGCAAGTGCTACCCTGCCCTTGATGTTTGCTTTTGTAATGGGTTCATCGTTGCCCGTGTTGGCGTCGCCGCGCGTGGTGATCGCCTCACCGTCAATTGAGATGATGCGGTGCACTATGGCAGTTCGTTGGGTTTGAAAAACCACTATGTCGCCAACCTTATAGTCATCCTCGGGGGTGACGATTAAAAGATCGTCAATCGAGAGTGCAGGTTCCATACTGCCCGAGAGCACAACCGTCATGCCAAAACCAAACGGCATTGGCAGGGCGTTGCCGCCAAGCATGCTTGCATTCATTGAGTAAATGCCAAAGCCAACAAGGGCGGCAAGCAGAACAAGAACCGCTATGCGAATAATTGTTTTCAATTGAATTTTCAAAACGGTCTCCAAAAATTAATTTTTAGAAATAATTGCCGCACCGCCTGCAGAGGTTATGATGCGTCTTGCATCGGGCGAGAAGCTGTTAGCAAAAATGACAAGCGGCTTTGTAAGTACATAAGAGGGATTTGCCGAAACGTGAATGTACTTGGCATTGGTGGGAACCATGCCCCTTTGCTTGAGGGTGTGAATGTTGATAACAGAACCCGAGGGGAAATCTTGCGCGAGCATTTCGACGCTGATGGAGTGGGTTGCCATAATGGGTGTAACCTCTTCCATCTTTTTGGGCGTGGGAACAAATACGGGGTCTTTGATGCCTTCGAGCGCCTCTTTGCGCTTTTTGCGAATGACGATGATGAGAGAAATGAGACAAACCAAGAAGATGACTGCAGCAATGGCAAGTGCGGTGTTCTTAACCATGTCGGGGTGGTTCTCCCAACCGCCGTTTGCATCAATAGAGGTGTTTGCCTTGGCTTGGAAGGTGAAGGAAATTTCAAGGCCAACCTCGCGGTCTTGGCTACCAATTAAGGTATCGTACTCGTCATTGCCTTCATAGGGCCATTGCCACTCAACAAAGAACTCGGAGGCCTCGGTTTTTTCAAGGGTGCCGGTGTGCTCAAGGTTGCGCAAATCTTGCAGAGATGCCCACTCTTCGGCAGAGCCGAGGATATAGGTGCCGTCGGCATTTTTAACTCTCACCTGCAGGGGGATTTGATAGCGTGTGCTAAAGGTAACCTTGGGTTCGAGCGCGTAGTCAATAGCGTATTCGTCGGCATTGCGCAAAAGCAGGCTTTGCTCAAAGCGTGTGCCGGGGGCAACTACCTTTTGGTTGTTGCTACTTTGCACAACAACTTGGCCGTTTTGGCCGGTGTAGTAAATGGAGAACAGAGACAACTCCACGTCGGCGTTGGTATCTATGGCGACCTCGCGGTTATCTTGTTGCGCATAGTCGGAGATGCGCATGCCGAGAACGATAACAGAAAGGAGCAAAAGTGTAATGGTGACAATTAAAAACACTCGTTGTTTTTTGCTCAATTGCAAGCTTTCTAAAGCGACGTCGGTAACTTGGCTTTGCGATTGATTTTGTGCCATTACGGTTTTCTCCTTTCGTAAAGATTTTGTTTTTTTGATTTTTGGCGGCAACCAAATTTTTGAAGGTTTTGTTGATTGCCCTCAAAAACCAAAAAAATCTTGTGATTTTTGGATTTTATATCCCCCCCGCCCCAGCCACGACGGGTTGGGGGGATATCAGTGAAAAAATTAGAAAAGTTTAAAAATTAAGTAGGTTAGGATTAGTCAACTTGGGTTACAGTAACTTCGCAGGTGAAGCTGATTTCAGGAGCAGTAGGAAGCTCTGCGAGAGCAGTGTCCTTTTCATCATTCGCGTCAGAAGTATAGAAATCCCATTTCCAACTAACAGAAACAGTATCGCTAAGATCGGTGTTTGCATCTACATCGTCTTTAGAAAGATCAGTAAATACCTTTTCTACAGCTGCTTCCAAACCGGCAACGTCGGTAATAGTAGAACCGTCAATCTTGATTTCGGTAGATCCTACGGTAAATACGATGGGGCAATATTCTACACCATCAATTTCCCAACCGGTGAGTTCAAGATCAGCGGTAACTACAACATCAACCATAACTTCAGTTTCGCCTCCAATAGTGATGCCACCGAGCTTGCCATTGGTACCAGGAGCAACAACTTTAGTGTCAGATACTACCTTTACACCAGTTGCGGAAGCTTCATTATCATACTTTTCAGCAAAAGCAGTTTCGCCAGTTACGTCAACTGTAACACCCCACTTTGCTACGCGAGCAGTGGCAGTTGCGGTATCAGAAGTGGTGTACTTTGCGAAAGTGCCGGAAATAGCACCGGTTGTCATCAGAACTGCTACCAAAAGAGCGGAAGCAACTCTCATCATTACGTTTTTCTTCATAATAAAAATTCCTTTCTTAATTTGAGAAAATTATTCTTCCCTAACCTGAGGGAATACGTTTTTGGCGATGGATTTACCTAATGATTTCATCGCCAAAAATCTTAGGTTTTTATGGATTCACCCCGCGGCGTGGCTTCCGTAGGAAGAATAACATAGTTTATTATATTAAGAGGCGGTTGCCTCAAAATATCGAATGGAACGAGGAAATTCTGTTTGTTTTTTTACAATCCCTCAGTCAGCCATTCGGCTGACAGCTCCCTTTACACAAGGGAGCCTTTGGGAGAAAGGTTTTACAACACCTTTGTACTCCGTTTTTTTCGAGGAGAAAGTCATCAACAAAACAAAATTGGTTAGCGAGCACTCAACTCAAGGCTCCCTTGTGTAAAGGGAGCTGTCAAA
>JAGBSQ010000088.1 GCA_017631775.1 Clostridia bacterium
GATCAACCGTCAGGTCAAATAATTCGTCAAGTGTTACGCCAAGCTCGGTTGCCAAGGCAGGCAAAAGCGAAATATCGGGCATTGTGGTGGCGGTTTCCCATTTTGAAACCGATTGCGCGCTGAGGCCGAGAGCATTTGCAAGCTGTTCTTGCGTGAGCCCTGCTTTGTAGCGCAGCTGCTTAATTTTGTTTCCAATTTCCATAATGAATACCTCTTTTTTGTAAACTCAAGGCCTTTGTGACTTTATTATAACACCGAAGAGAGAAAAAATCAACAACGCATTTTTAGAGCCAACTCGCAAAATGGGTGAGAAAAAAGGCGACCAATGGTCGCCCCTACATTTGTCTCTATTCAACCTTCTTAACGGGCAGGGTCTCGGTGGCACCTGACCGTTAGCGCTAGCAAAAGCGAGGTCTTGTGCCTCGCGTCGACCGTCTATCCGAAAACTTACAACTCTATTTACTGATTTCCTGTTAGAGAGTTTTTGAGGGGGTCAAAGGGGGAACTTTTTGCAAAAAGTTCCCCCTTGAAAATCCTATTCTTATTTTACAAACTCATTATAAATAGCAGTGAGTGCTTTTTCGAGGTCGTGTTCTTCCACACCGATGATGATGTTAAGCTCGCTTGAACCTTGGTCGATCATACGAATGTTGATGCCTGCATTGGAGATAGCAGAGAACACACGTGCCGCGGTACCCTTGGCTTTTACCATACCGCGACCAACGACTGCAAGGAGAGCGAGACCGTCCTCGATAACGATGCTATCGGGATGTACGCGCTTGTTGATGGAGGTCAGGATGCGTTCTCTCTTGAACTCGTCTTTAATGCAGGAGGAAGAGATGATAACGCTCATGGTATCAACGCCGGAGGGCAGATGCTCAAAGGAGATGTCGTTGTCCTCGAGTACGTCAAGTACGCGACGGCCAAAACCGATCTCGGAGTTCATCATGTCCTTTTCGATATAGATGATAGAAAATCCGCGTCTGCCTGCAACACCGGTAATGATGTGCTCGTTATCGTATTCCGAGGTAGCGGAAACGATCATGGTGCCGGGGGCTGTGGGATCGTTGGTGTTGCGAATGTTGATCGGAATGCCTGCGTGGCGAACAGGGAAGATCGCATCCTCGTGCAGAACCGATGCACCCATGTAAGAAAGCTCGCGCAATTCGCGATAGGTGATGGTCTTAATGGGCAGGGGATCGTCAACAATGCGGGGGTCTGCCATCAGACATCCCGAAACGTCTGTCCAGTTTTCATAAAGATCTGCTTCTGCCGCGCGGGAAACGATAGAGCCGGTAATATCCGAGCCGCCGCGGCTAAAGGTCTTAATGGTGCCGTTGGGCATAACACCGTAAAAGCCGGGAATAACGGCATATTGGTGCTTTTTGAGTTCTTCGCGCAAGCAGTTGTTGGTTTTTTCTTCATCAAACGTGCCGTTCTCGCGGAAGTAGATGACCGATTCGGCATCAATAAAATCGAACTTGAGATATTTGGCAAGAATGAGGGAGTTGAGATATTCACCGCGGCTTGCGGCAAAGTCTTGACCGGAGTAGTGTTCAATCGCATTGCGAATATAATCAAGCTCACCCGAAATATCAAAATCGAGGCCGAGATCTGCAATAATCGAATTATAGCGCTCGCAAATCAGCGCATAATACTCGCTAATGTTTTTGCCTTGGCGCACAAGCTCATAGCAATGGTAAAGCATATCGGTTACCTTAACGTCCTCTTTGTGTCTCTTGCCGGGGGCAGAGGCAACAACGTAACGGCGCGCAGGGTCTGCCTTTACAATTGCGGCAACACGGCGGAACTGATTGGCATCTGCCAAAGAGGAGCCACCGAATTTAACAACTTTCATTTCCATACAAAGGTTCCTTTCGTCTCACACGGGGTGAGGGGTCAAAATTCATTACTTACTATATTATACGGGATACGGAAGGATTTGTCAAGAAGAAAAGTGACAAAACCCGACGGAATTATTGCAAAATACTTGACAAATATAAGTGGGAGTGATATAATAATCAGTAATAATAAAAGATGTTGACCGAAAACAAGTAGGTAATTCCTGCGTGCACAGAGAACTGTCGGAGGGTGCGAGACAGAGACAAAGAATTGCTGAATACAGTTCGCGAGTTTCGTACCGAAGGCAAATGGTTGGTAGGCTACGACGGGCAGCCCGTTACAGCGCACAAAGTGGTTGGTCAAAAAGATCAACAACAGAGGTGGTACCGCGGTAGTTCCATCGCCCTCTGCGCGTGTCGCAGAGGGCGGTTTTGTTTTTTGGTCGGAAAGGGGAATTCCATGACAATTATCGATTTGTTAAATCAAAATGCATCACTTTATGGGGAAGAGACCGCGCTGGTAGAGATCAACCCCTGCTTTGAACCCGAAAGCCGCTTGACGTGGAAGGATTATTCCCTGATGCAACCCGAACCCGGCAAGCCCTTCCGCCGCGCCCTCACATGGGGCGAGTTTAATGCCAAGGCAAACCGTTTTGCCAACTTTTTGCTCACAAGAGGCTGCAAAAGAGGGGATAAGGTTGCTATCCTTTTGATGAACTCCATTGAGTGGCTCCCCATTTATTTTGGTATTCTCAAGGCGGGTGCCATCGTTGTGCCGCTCAACTACCGCTACGTGGCAGAGGAGATCAAATACTGTCTTGAAAAGGCCGATTGCTCCATGCTCGTTTTCGGTCCCGAATTTGTGGGACGTATGGAACAGATCTGCGATGCTTTGCCCGACGTTAAGCATATGTTCTACGTTGGTGAGGATTGCCCCTCCTTTGCCGACAGCTACGATAAAATGATTGGCTATTGCAACACCAAAGCGCCCGACATAACCATTGAGGAGAGCGACGATGCCGCTATCTACTTTTCCTCGGGCACTACGGGTTTTCCTAAGGCTATTTTGCATGCCCACCGCAGTCTCATTCATGCGGCAAGGGTAGAGCACAATCACCACGGTCAAACACACAACGACGTTTTCCTTTGCATTCCGCCTCTTTATCACACAGGTGCAAAAATGCACTGGTTTGGCTCTTTGATGAGCGGCAGCAAGGCAGTGCTCCTCAAGGGTACGCGCCCCGAGTGGATCTTTAAAGCCGCAAGCGACGAGCGTTGCACCATAGTTTGGTTGCTTGTTCCGTGGGCGCAGGATATACTTGACGCCATCGAGCGTGGAGACATTAAGCTTGAAGATTATGATCTTGAACAGTGGCGACTGATGCACATTGGCGCACAACCCGTGCCGCCCTCTCTTGTTCGCCGTTGGCTCAAGGTGTTCCCAAACCATCAATATGACACAAACTACGGTCTTTCCGAGTCCATCGGCCCCGGTTGTGTTCACCTTGGCGTTGAGAACGTCGAAAAGGTTGGTGCCATCGGCAAAGCCGGCTACGGCTGGCAGGTTTGCATCATCAACGAGCGTGGAAGTATTGTTCCGCGCGGTGAGGTTGGTGAGCTTTGCGTAAAGGGCCCCGGTGTTATGAAGTGCTATTACAAGGATAAAGAAGCCACCAATGAGATCCTTCACGGTGAGTGGCTCCTGACGGGAGACATGGCAATGGAGGACGAGGACGGCTTTATCTTCCTTGTTGACCGCAAAAAGGACGTTATCATTACGGGTGGCGAAAACCTCTATCCCGTACAAATCGAAGATTTTATTCGCAAGAACAATGCCGTTAAGGACGTAGCCGTTATCGGCTTGCCCGACCCCCGACTTGGCGAGATTGCCGCCGCCATTGTGGAGCTCAAAGAAGGGTACACCTTGACCGAGGAGGAGCTTGAGCGCTTCTGTGCGCCGCTTCCTCGTTACAAGCGCCCCCGCCGCATCATTTTTGCCGAGGTTCCGCGCAATCCCACCGGCAAAATCGAAAAACCCAAGCTGCGCAGTATGTACTGTGGCGAGAGCCTTGTAGCGCAGCAGATCGAATCCTGAAAAGGAGGTTTTTATGAAGAAATTAATGCTTGGCAACGCCGCCGTAGCGCAAGGCGCTTATGAAGCAGGCGTGCATCTTGTTTCCTCTTATCCGGGCACGCCCAGCACCGAGATTACCGAGTGCATGGCGACTTACCCTCAAGAAGAGGTATTTGTAGAGTGGGCTCCCAACGAAAAGGTAGCCGCCGAGGTTGCTATCGGTGCATCGATTGCAGGAGGCAGAGCTATGACCTGCTGCAAGCACGTAGGGCTCAACGTTATGGCAGACCCCCTCTTTACCAACAGCTATACCGGTGTGCATGGCGGCATGGTCTACTGCGTAGCAGATGACCCCGGAATGCATTCCTCGCAAAACGAGCAGGATTCTCGCCACTATGCAAGGGCGGCAAAAATCCCCATGCTCGAACCCTCCGACTCTTTGGAGTGCCGCGACTTTACCAAAGCGGCGTTTGATTTGAGCGAGGAGTTCGACACTCCCGTGCTCGTTCGTCTTTCCACTCGTGTTTCTCACTCACAAAGCCTTGTGGAGCTTGGTGAGAGGGAAGTACATCCCGTAAAGGAATACCAAAAGAACATCGCAAAGTACGTTATGATGCCTGCAAACGCCATCAAGCATCACGTTGTTGTTGAAGAAAGAACAAAGAAGCTTGAAGCGTATGCCGCAGATTGTTCTTTCAACACCGTTGAGGACAACGGCAGCGACATTGGCGTCATTTCGGCAGGTATTGCATATCAGTATGCAAAAGAGGCTCTTGGCGAAAAGGTCAACTACCTCAAGCTCGGCATTGTTTGGCCGCTTTCCGAAAAACTGCTCAAAGACTTTGCATCTAAGTGCAAGATCGTTTACGTCATTGAAGAACTCGACCCCTTTATTGAGGATGCATGTCGCGCGATGGGCATAGATGTCAAAGGAAAAGAACTTTTCTCTATGCTTGGAGAATATACCCCCTCTATGATCAAAAAGGTTGTGTTGGGTGAAGATGCCGCAGAGTTTGTTGCACTTGAAGAGCAAATTCCCGGTCGTCCTCCCGTTATGTGTGCGGGATGTCCGCACCGCGGAACCTTCTACGTCCTCAACAAATTGGGCGTTACCGTTTCGGGCGATATCGGTTGCTACACCTTGGGCGCTGTTGCACCGCTCGCCGCGGTTGATACAACCATTTGCATGGGTGCATCTGTCAGCGCGGCACACGGCATGGCAAAGGTGCAGGGCAAAGAGTTTGCAAGCAAGCTCGTGTCTGTTATTGGTGACTCTACCTTTATGCATTCCGGCATTACCGGACTGATCGACATTGTTTATAACAAGGGCATCAATACCGTTCTCATTCTCGATAATTCCATTACGGGTATGACGGGACATCAAGATAACCCCACCACGGGCAAGACCATTCGCGGTGAGGCCACCCGTCAGGTCGACCTCATCAAGCTCTGCCAAGGCATTGGCGTTGAGCGCATTATGGTTGCCGATCCCTTTGACGTAAAGAATTTTGAAAAGGTCGTTAAAACAGAACTCGCAACCGA
>JAGBSQ010000089.1 GCA_017631775.1 Clostridia bacterium
CAAATGAATATTTGGAAGGCCCTCCATAATCACTTTAGAGACTACCATTATCGCAGAAAGCATGGCAAAAGTGACCAATTCGCGAATGGTGATCTTCATTATTTTTCCACCTTAAAGGCGTAAGTTGCACCTTCTTCCACAGGAGTGGTATCAACGCCGCTTATTGCATATTCACCGTTGATATAGAAAGCCCAATAGGTTTGATCAACGTCATAATCGGCAAGAATGCCGTTTACCTTTTTAACATACAAACCGTATGCACCGTCTTCGCCTTCGATCAATCCTTCTTCAAGCAAAGCGTCACCAACCATCTTTTTATCGGTAGAGATAACAAAAGAGGTTTCAGCTCCCTCTTTGTCTACCACGATAAACGTAAAGGTGGCTTTGTTTTCGGGGGTCTCGGCAGGAGTGCCGTCAAGAGTGGTTTCTTCTACACTCGCCTCCGGTCCGTAGCCAAGCAGACCCAAAATGTAGTTGCCATCACAAGCCGTTGTGAAGAGTGCCATAGCCGCAATCAGCACCGCACAAAGGAAGAGTGACAACATTTTTTTCATGTTTGTCATTTTCATTGTTTTTCTCCTTTTGTATTTGTTTTTTGTTTTGCTCCGAACCGGCGCCCGCAGTTCATTTTGGAGTTTTTTGTTTGATGCCGGGTATTTCGACTTGACACAACACAACTCCGCCTTCTCAGAATACTCCAATGGCGCGGTCCCGAAATGCGGCTTTCGGTAAGAGCTGTGCACAAAATGTGCCTCACGGCGACGGGCTCGTACAGGATTTTCACCTGTTTCCCCGAAACATCATATCAATTATACCACTACAAAGAAGAAAAAACAACATTTTTAAAAACTTTTTTATAAAAACGCCAAACCTTTTTTCATTTTTTGACACTATTTAAGTGAAGCCGTGAACCAAAAACAAAATGTCAAACTCAACCAACGGTATGTTGACACGCTCCTTTTTTCTTGGTATAATATTCTTGTCAGGGCGCGCAGGAAGTACAACTGCACGTCAAGATAAATTTCTATGAAAGGAGGCGGGTTATGTTCTATTCTAACAAAATCGGATATTTTTCTTTCGCCTCATGGGTGTCTTACTCCCTCTAATAGGTAGGAAAATTACCTTGTTGCAAAGAAAAATCTCCAAAAATTCGGGAGCGTTTGTCTCTTACAAGCGCTCCCTCCACTAAAGGAGATGTCAATGCTAAACACGGAAAAATTCGGCCGCAGACTCGCGGAGCTGCGGCGCCAATCGGGTAAAAAGCAACGTGAAATCGCCGATGAGCTCGGCCTTACACCGCAAGCAATTTCAAAATGGGAACGCGGTCTCTCCTGTCCCGACATTTTGATTGTAGATGAGCTTGCCTCATCGTTTGGCGTTACCATTGCAAAGCTCTTTGAAGAGTTTGAAGCCCGCTAAGAAAATGAGTCTTATGGTAGCGCGAGCATCATCAAGACTCATTTTTTCATTACGGTTGAGTCAAATTCAACCAACGCGTTATTGACTCGCCATTATCTTCTTGCTATAATAAAAGCAAGAAAACTTTTATTTAGGAGGATATATGAAAGATTACAAAAACTTTATCAATTACTTTAAACGCTCCGACAGCATCGCTTCGACGGGACTGGGCATTTTGGCAGCCGGCGGACTTTTGTTTTTGCTTGGTTGGTGGTTCTTTTGGCTCTTCTTCTACATTGGTGTGCCGCTGATCCCCATTGGCTTGGTGATCTATATTTACGGCACCTCCTCAAGCACAGATGAGGAAACCTTGAAGAAGATCATTCAAGAAAACACCAACGCAATTACCTTTGCTGACCTCAAGGAAAACCTCGAATATCGCAGACGTATGTCGAAAAACCCCACCGAAGAGACCTTTGGCGGATACGTTTTTAACGATGACGTATTGATGAAAAAGACCAAGTCGAGCACCATGGTTTCCTCTGAATACGTATGCGCTAAAATGCTTGTTTTAAACGATGCACTCTGCATTCGCACCTCTTCTTTCTCCTTTATCAGTGACGAAAAACACAAAAGCGAGATTGAAATCCCCTTCTCTTTGATTGAAAAAATTGAGATTGAAAGAGACAGCAAAACCTATCAAGTCGGCAAAAAAGAGCTCTTGGCAAAAACCTGCTTCTTGGTTATCACACACGAGGGTGCGCAAACACGCCTGCCTCGCAAGGACGATATTTATGCCGATGAATTGATCGTTACGTTGAACAGACTTTTGAAAAAAGCATAAACAAAAGACCGTCGCATTGCTGCGACGGTCTTTTGTTCTTAATACACGGTTGCAACCTCGTGCGCGGGAGGTACCGCAAACTCGGTTTTGGTAACGTAAAGAACAGGGCCGGGACCACGGTAGAGCTTGTGCTTTTCCACCTTGATCGTTCCGGTAACAGTTACCCAATCACGTGTTTTGAGGTTTGTTTTTTCGGGGAAAATGCAAACCAACGGATTGAAGGCGATATCATCTACACAGCAGGTCATAACGTGTCTGCCTGCAAGAACGCTCTTGTCTCCCATAGAAGCATCGGTAGCTACAATGCCCTTAAAACGCACGGTCTTGCCGTTATATTTTTCCATTTCCTCGGAAAGATCGCGGTAAAACAGCGCGTAGAATTCATCTTCAATGTTGACAACGGGTGCATTCAAATCGAAAGGCAGCGGATCCTCGATCTCGTCATATTCAACGTGTCCGTCCGGATAATCGTAAGTGATTGCCACGCGGCGAGAAATGCCCCTGATAACCTTATGAATCTCTTCTTTATCAATGTTTTCGGGGGTGCGGTTGAGAACGATCATTTCTGCTCCCATCAGTTTATCTACCATCAGCTGGCGCATATTGGTGTTGTAAGCCAAAAAGGTGTTGGCATCGGCAAACATCATCTCTTGATACAACGCCCAGTTATCGGGCAGGTTTTGGTAAAGCTTATTAAGCGACCACATGCCGTTATATTCAATAATAACACGGTCAAGCTTATGCTTTTTGCCAAGAGCCGAAAGATACTCTTTGGTAATGTCCTCTTCGTTTTCGATGGTTTCGAGGTAAACGTTCTTGCCCCAAAAACGGTCGAGATCAAACTCGTCAATGCCCTCTTCGCATTGAATGATCAAGGTCTTTTCTCCGGAGTTGAAGCGTTGATCCTCCATCGACTCTTGAATAATATGGGTCTTTCCACCCTCTAAAAATCCGGTAAACAGATAAACCGGCAATTGGTTAATCATAGTTTTCTCCTTATTTCAGTTCTGTTCCAAACAGCTCTTCAAGTGCATGACGGTCGAGTTTGGAGCCGATTACACAAAGTCTGCCGATAATAGCCGCAGAGCCCTCACGTACGTCGCCCTCACCGGGAACGTAGTCAAAGTGCAGCCACTTGCCGCACTTGCACTCAACAATGCCCTTTGCGCGCAAAACCAAGCCGTATTTTTCATTGGTAAGAGATGCGAGAATGCCTTCGAGCTCTTCTCTTCCATACTTTTTGGTCGTTTCTGCACCAAAGCTGACAAACACTTCATCGGCATGGTGGTGGTGTTCGTGCTCGTGGTCATGGTGATGACATTCGCAATGCGGATCGTCACATTCATGGTCATGGTGGTGATGCTCATGCTCATCGTGGTGATGATGGCACTCGCATTCGGGATCGTCACACTCTTCCTCGTGATGATGATGATGATGATGCTCGTGCTCATGTTCATGCTCGTCAAGATGGTGATGATGGCATTCACAGTCGGGATCGTCGCATTCTTCATCATGGTGATGGTGTTCGTGGTGACATTCTTCATCGTGATGATGGTGGTGGCAATGACAATCGGGGTCATCGCACTCCTCTTCGTGATGGTGGTGATGATGAACGTCGGCAGCAAGACGTGCCAGTTCCTCTTCAATGGTATCACGGCGCTCCATAGCAGCAAGGAGCTGAACACCGTCAAGAATATCCCAAGGAGTGGTTACAATGGTCGCTGTGGGGTTCTTTTCGCGCAGGAGCGCTACGGTTTCGGCAATCTTCTCCTCACTTGCATTTTGTGTATGAGAAAGAACGATGCAACCTGCATTTTCAATTTGGTCATTGAAGAATTCGCCAAAATTCTTCATATACATTTTGCACTTTTTAACGTCTGCAACGGTGGTGAAACCGTTAAGAAGAACGTCTTTTGCATCGAGATTTTGCACAGCGCGGATAATATCCGAAAGCTTGCCAACACCCGAGGGCTCAATCAAAATACGGTCGGGGTGATACTCGTCAAGCACCTTTTGAAGAGCCTTGCCAAAGTCACCAACCAAAGAACAGCAAATGCAACCGCTGTTCATTTCGGTTACTTCAATACCTGCATCCTGCATAAAACCGCCGTCGATACCGATTTCGCCGAATTCATTTTCAATCAGCACGAGCTTTTCACCCGCGTAAGCTTCTTTTAACAGTTTTTTAATAAGAGTTGTCTTTCCTGCTCCCAAAAAGCCGGAGAAAATATCAATTTTAGTCATTTTCATCTTCCTTTTTATAAAAAATCATCACCTTTTATTATACATCGAAAAGCATAAAAAGTCAACAATAAAACACAAAAAAAGAGGAACCTTCCGTAGAAGATTCCTCTTTTATGTTAAACGGGATTAGAGACCGCGCTTAATGTAGCTGGTGTGCAAAATCTCGTGTGCCTTGTGGCTGTTAGGTTCGCCGAAGAATTCATCGTACAGAACTTGAACAGCAAGGTTATCTTGAGACTTACGCAGAGTGTCATTCGCGTCATCGTTGTAAAGAACAGCTGCACGAACTGCGCGCAGATCCATGTTCATACGAACGGAAGCGGGTTGAATGGGTTGACCGCCGCCGTTTACACAACCGCCGGGACAGCCCATGATCTCGATGAATTGAACATCGAGTTCGCCTGCCTTAACCATGTTAAGGAGCTTCTTTGCCATGCCTGTGCTGGAAGCAACAGCAACGTTAACGGTAAGATCGCCAAGCTTGTAAGAAGCGGTCTTAATGCCTTCAACGCCACGAACCTCAACAAAGTCGAGCTTTTCGAGCTTGTTGCCAAGGATCTTCTCTGCCGCATAACGGAGAGCAGCTTCCATAACGCCGCCGGTTGCGCCAAAGATAGCGCCTGCGCTGGAACCGATTGCAAAAGGATCGTCAAACTTTTCGTCTTCGAGAGCGCGGAAGTTGATGCCTGCCTTTTGAATCATTCTGCCAACCTCGCGGGTGGTGATAGCATAATCAACATCGGGAACGCCTGCAGCGTTTTGATCTTGACGGCCAACTTCAAACTTCTTAGCAGTACAAGGAATAGCGGAAACCATAACGATATCCTTAGGATCCCAACCCATCTTTTGTGCGTAGTAGGTCTTTACAACTGCACCAAACATTTGTTGAGGAGACTTGCAGGTAGAAAGGTTCTCGGTGAATTCCGGGAAGTAGTGCTCGCAGTACTTGATCCAACCGGGAGAGCAAGAAGTGATCATGGGCAGAGTGCAGTTATTTTGGATTCTGCCGATGAGCTCGTTTGCTTCTTCAACGATGGTCAGGTCAGCGGTGAGGTTCATATCGTAAACGCCATCAAAGCCGAGAGCCTTGAGAGCAGCAACCATCTTGC
>JAGBSQ010000090.1 GCA_017631775.1 Clostridia bacterium
ATGCCGGTCAGGTCACCGCTCTTTTCGGTCAGGTTGTAGCAGGTTACACCGTAACCGCCACGATGCTTCATCAAGCGGAAATCATCGAACGGGCTACGCTTACCAAAGCCGTTTGCGGTAATGCAGAGCAGATCCTTGCCCTCTTCAACCGTGCAAACGCCCTTAACGAAGTCGCCATCGCGCAGGCTGATGCCGCGAACACCGCGAGCCGTACGGCCAAGTGCGCGTGCGCCCTCTTCGGCAAAGCGGATGGCTTGACCTTGCTCGGTTGCGATGAGAAGCTCGCAGGTGCCGTCGGTAAGAACGACGTAAAGCAACTCGTCGCCCTCGTCGAGAGTGAGCGCAATCTTACCGCCCTTGCGTTGATATTCGTATTCAGAAAGCTTGGTTCTCTTGATAACACCGTTTCTGGTTACCATAGTCAGGTAATGGGTGTCGGTGAACTCGTCTACGCTGATGCAAGAGGTAATCTTTTCTCCTGCTTCGAGCTCGAGAATATTAACAATGTTTTGTCCGCGTGCGGTGCGTCCTGCCTCGGGAATCATATATGCCTTGCGCATTTGAACCTTACCCGTGTTGGTGAACATCAACAGGTAGGAGTGGCTGTTTACGGCGATAACCTTTTCGATGAAGTCCTCTTCCTTGGTGGACATACCGATGATGCCGCGTCCGCCACGGTGCTGTGCGGAGTAGGTTGCCGCAGGCTGACGCTTAATATAACCTGCGTTGGTGAGTGTAATAACACAGTTATGACGCTCGATGAGATCCTCAAGAATGATCTCTTGCTCGGCAGGAAGAATATCGGTGCGACGGTCGTCGGCATACTTGCGACGGATTTCACCCATTTCATCCTTGATGATCTGCTTGATCTTGCCAATGTCTGCAAGAATACCTTCGAGCTCCTCGATGAGCGCGTGCAGACGTGCAAGTTCTTCTTCGATCTTGCTGCGCTCCATACCCGTCAGCTTACCAAGAGTCATTTCAACAATGGCTTGCGCTTGAATGTCGGTAAGACCGTAGCGCTCCATCAATGTCAGCTTGGATGCGGGAATAGAAGGCGAGGTCTTCATAATTTGAACGATTTCGTCGATGTTGTCGAGCGCAATCTTGTAACCCTCGTAAATGTGTGCTCTTGCTTTTGCTTTTTCAAGATCGTACTCGGTGCGGCGAATGATGACCTGCTCTTGGTGAGCAATGTAATGGTCGAGAATTTGCGGCAGGTTGAGTACCTTGGGCTCGTTGTTAACAAGGGCGAGCATATTGATGGCAAAGGTCTCTTGCAGCTGGGTATATTTATAAAGTTGGTTGAGCAGAATTTGCGAGTTGACGTCGCGGCGGTATTCTACAACAATGCGCATACCGTCTCTGCCCGATTCGTCGCGCAGCTCGGTAATGCCTTCAATTCTCTTTTCCTTGACACAGTTTGCGATAGACTCGCAGAGCAAACTCTTGTTAACGCCATAGGGGATTTCGGTAAAGATGATGCGACGGTGGTCCTCTTCCACGGTCGCGCGAGCGCGCACCATAATGTGACCCTTGCCGGTTTGGTATGCTTGGCGAATGCCGTTAACACCGTAAATGGTAGCATAGGTCGGGAAGTCGGGACCCTTGATGTATTCCATCAATTCATCTACCGAGCACTCGGGGTTATCCATGCGGTAAACAGTGGCATCAATTACCTCACCGAGGTTGTGGGGAGGAATGTTGGTTGCCATACCGACCGCAATACCCATAGAGCCGTTTACCAACAGGTTGGGAAAACGGGAAGGAAGAACCGTAGGCTCCTGCAAGCGGTTATCAAAGTTGGGCATCATGGGAACAACGTTCTTATCAAGGTCGCGCATCATTTCGTCGGAAATTTTATCCAAGCGCGCCTCGGTATAACGGTAAGCAGCCGCGCCGTCACCGTCAACAGAACCGAAGTTTCCGTGTCCTTCAACCAGAGGGTAGCGCATAGAGAAGTCTTGCGCCATACGAACCATGGTACCGTAAACGGCAGCGTCACCGTGAGGGTGATATCTACCAAGCACGTTACCAACGGTGGTTGCCGACTTGCGGAAGGGTTTGGAGTGTGTCAAACCGTCCTCATACATAGCATAGAGAATACGGCGCGCACCCGGCTTCATACCGTCGCGCACATCGGGGAGCGCACGCGCCATAATAACCGACATAGAGTATTCGATAAAGGATTTTTTCACTTCCTTTTCCATACCCACGTCGACGATTTTTTGATTTTCAAACAGGGCGAGTTCCTGTTCTTTTTCTAAGTTCTTTTCCTTTTCGTTAGCCACGATTTCTGTCCCTTTCCTGTCTTTATTTCAAGAGATATTTTTAGGAGTTGATTACGTTTTCACTTTTCTGCAAAATAGCATTAGTGGGAAGTATAAGCAAACACCTGCCAGAGCGGTTGCCAGCATTTCGGGCAGGACCGCGTGTGCAATGATTTGCAAAAGACTTATGTTTTGATACGTTAAGCAAGCAGAAAGAATGGTGAGTGCCGCTCGCAAAAACAGAGCAAACATTAAGTAAAATAGATACGGTATAAAGCGTTTGGGTTGCACGGCACGTGCATAATGCCCTGCCATATAACCAAACACCATGTAAAACAGAGGCGATAAAACAACACCGCTTGAAGCAATTGCCTCTATCAATGCACCGGCGGCAAGGCCGGTAATGGCGCCGTGATGACGGCCGTTAAAATAAGAAACACACAAAACGATGCAAAGCATCAAATCGGGAACTGCCCCCACGTAAGTGAGCTTGCTAAAAACGCTTGTTTGAAAAATTGCACCCACAAGAAGCAAAAGTGCAAGCGAAACTCCAAACACCACAAGGCGTGAGCGTGCCTTTGCTTCAAAACCCATCATTCGATTTCGCGACACTCAATCATTCCTTTCATTTTTAGAATTTAGGAGTTTTTTATTTATCTCCGCCGCCGTTTTGGTAACCGGTGATGACCATGACCCATTTGAGCGAGGAAAAATCCACCGCAGGGGTTACGGTTGCCACCAAGGTACGGTTGTATTCGTCCACCTCAATGGCGGTAACGGTGCCGATTTTGAGGTCAGCCGGATAAACACTACCCGTGCCGCTCGAATAAACGGCATCGCCAACCTGCACGTCGGCCTCGGCATCAATGTAACTGATTTTGCAGGTTCCCTCATGGCGCATACTGTAGTCACCGCTGACAATGCCAACCACCTCGGAGCGCGGAATGTATGCACCAACCGAGGTTGCGGTCTCAATCAGCGTGGAGACCATGCACCAATTTAGTCCAACCTCAACCACATACCCCACGATGCCGTCCTTGGTAATGACAGGCATGTTGGTTTGAATACCGTGGAGCGTGCCGCGGTTGAGCGTAAAATTTGTAATATAGTTGCCCGAGGAGTGGCTGATGACCATTCCCTCTTCCATTGCAAAAGAGGGATATTTGTTCTTCATATCAAGATAATCGCGCAACCGCTCGTTCTCTCGCTCAAGTAGCTCTGCTTGCGCAAGCTGCTCCTTGAGTGCGGCGTTTTCGTCAATCAAAGCCTTGTTTTCCTCGTTGAGCGCTTTCATATTGCCAAAATACTTGCCAAAGCCTTCGAACGCGTTGCCGATTGTGGTTGCTACCCAGCGCACAGGCATGGTAACCGTTCCCACAATGTTCTTGGCAAGACTGCGATATCCCATAATGGCAAACACCGACGGAACAATGGTCAAAACCAAGGCAATGCATAAGCAAATAATAAAGAATTTGTTTTG
Organism: Clostridia bacterium; assembly: GCA_017631775.1. Next base: position 3,751 of record JAGBSQ010000090.1, read on the forward strand.
AAAAATGCGCACGTTTGATATCCCCCTTTCTTTGTTATTTTTGCAAGGGGTATGAATTAAACGTCAAGATTTTCGGCAAACTTCGCGTTTTGTTCAATAAACTCGCGGCGAGGTTCAACCTTGTCACCCATCAAAATGGAGAACATTTCATCGCATGCAATCGCATCCTCGATGGTAACACGAAGAATGGTACGGGTTGCGGGGTCCATTGTGGTTTCCCAAAGCTGGTCGGGGTCCATTTCACCAAGACCCTTATAGCGGTCAGCTTCAATGTTTACGCCGCCCATTTCCTGAACGATGGCTTCTTTTTCTTCTTCGGTGTAAGCGTAACGCTCGTTGCCGTATTTGGAGCCTTTTTTATAAATTTTGTAAAGCGGAGGTTGTGCAAAATAGATATGTCCCTCTTCAACCAACTTTCTCATGTGACGGAAGAAGAATGTGAGAAGCAGGATACGAATGTGCGAACCGTCGACGTCCGCGTCGGCCATAATGATGATCTTGCCGTAACGGAGCTTTGCAATGTCAAACTCTTCGCCAATGCCGCAACCGAGCGCTTGAATAATCGGAATTAAAGATTGGTTGGAATATACCTTGTCAAGTCTTGTTTTTTCAACGTTAAGAACCTTACCGCGAAGAGGAAGGATTGCCTGGAAGCGCGAGTTACGTCCCTGCTTTGCAGAACCGCCCGCGGAGTCTCCCTCTACCAAATAGAGTTCGGTGAACTCTGCGTTCTTTTCTTGACAGTCAGCAAGCTTGCCGGGGAGAGTGGAGCCTTCCAAAAGTCCCTTGCGGCGTGTTGCCTCACGCGCCTTGCGCGCCGCTTCACGTGCACGGTAAGCAGCCATTGCTTTTTCAAGAATTGCTTTACCTACCGAGGGATTTTCTTCGAGATACTCTTCAAGCTTTTCAGTAACGAGAGAATAGAGAATGGTTCTCATTTCGCTGTTGCCGAGCTTGCCCTTGGTTTGACCCTCGAACTGTGCCTCGGTGAGCTTTACCGAAACAACTGCCGAAAGACCCTCGCGTACGTCCTCACCCGAGAGGTTCTTTTCACTCTCTTTGATGATGTTGTACTTTCTGCCGTAGTCGTTAAAGACCTTGGTAAGAGCTGTCTTAAAGCCAATTTCGTGGGTACCGCCCTCAATGGTGTTGATGTTGTTTGCAAAGGTGAGGAGAGCTTCGTTGTAGCTATCGTTGTACTGCATAGCAACCTCGGCAACCCAGTTCTCCTTTTCGGCTTTCATGTAGATAACCTCGGGGTGAATGAGCTCACACTTCTTTTGCTCGTTGATATATTCAACAAAGGATTTGATACCGCCCTCGTACATCAAATCGTTCTCGCGATAGGTGCCGTCCTCAAGAGGAGCACGCTCGTCGCGCAGATAGATGTTTACACCGCCGTTGAGGAATGCTTGCTCGCGCAGACGCTTAAGAAGCGTATCATAATCGAATACGACTTCCTCAAACATTTCGGGGTCGGGCAAGAAGCGAACGTAGAGACCGTGACGGTCGGTTGCTCCCTCCTCTTTGAAGGGGCGCGCAACGTGACCGCGCTCAAACCGCTCGGTATAGCGCTTGCCCTCGTGGCAGTTGTCAATTTCTACCCAAGAGGAAAGCGCGTTTACAACAGATGCACCAACGCCGTGAAGTCCTCCGGAATATTTATAGCCGTCACCGCCGAATTTTCCGCCTGCGTGCAGAACGGTATAGACCACCTCCAATGTGGGAATGCCCATTTTGGGGTGAATACCACTCGGAATACCGCGACCGTCATCCTGTACGGATACGCTGTTGTCCGGGTGAAGCGTGACCTCAATACGCTTACAGCGGCCCGCCAGAGCCTCGTCGATGGAGTTATCGACAATTTCATATACCAGATGGTGCAGACCGCGCGCCGAAGTAGACCCGATATACATACCCGGTCTCTTGCGGACGGCTTCCAAGCCCTCCAATATCTGAATCTGACTTTCGTCATAAACGCGTTGTTCCAGATTTTCCATTTTTTATGTTTCCTTTCTGTTGGTGTCAGAACCTGTAATCTTGTCTTATTGATGTGTCGACCTGCCCACAAGCGAAGATGTCGCCAGCTGTGAGAAGCAGACCTTAAAATTCCCGTCTCTATCCTTGTAAAGAACAAAGGACTTGGGA
>JAGBSQ010000091.1 GCA_017631775.1 Clostridia bacterium
CCCACCCTGTCGTGTGCAGTGTAGATGTGCCGCTCACATTCCAATGTTCGATTCAAAGGGATACAGTTCGCATCGCCGCTACTGTCGCCATCCATTTCGAGTTCGGATCCTCCTTTTTACAAAATCGCGACTATTATAGCATATCGGTAGAGGTTTGTCAAGAGTTTTTTCATTTTTTATAAACAAAGAAAACGCCGATGAAATAAAATTTCTATCGGCGTTTCATTTTTTCTCATCTCAAAACTTGCTTGATAACCCATTGCTTCAGGCGTCGAGGGAGAATATTCAGCAACAAAAGCAGGGGGTTGCGATTGATGTGTTATGCAAATTTGGGTTTGCGCTTGCCAATAATGCGCGCGCATTTTTCTGCAATACGTGCGGGCGGAATGCATCTTGCTTCCACACTCTCCACAATCCCCTTAAATCGCTTTGCATTGCAAGAATACAGCGTTGTATTCTCACAAAAGCGGTCGAGGGCTGTGGTCGATGCACCGAGCATTCCCGTTTCTACCGCGCCTGCGCGCAGAACCGAAACCTTGATGCCCTGCAATTGGAGCTCCATTGCCAACGAATACGCATATTTATCGAGCGCCGCCTTGGTAATGGCATAAATGCCCGTAAACGGAAGCGGATCGAGAGGTGTGAGTTCACTCGTTGTAATAACGATACGACTTCCCTCTTTCAGAAAAGGAAGGAAGTATTTGTTGACCAAGTACACACCGCGCACGTTGATGTCAAAAATGCGGTCGTACGCCTCGGTGGACATCTCTACAAGAGAATCGAGCATATAGATGCCTGCAAAATGCAAAACGGCATCAATTTTGTCGGTTATTTGGGCAACCGCATCAACTGCGGTCTTGACACTTTCCTCGTTAGTAAGGTCGGCAACAATAGAGGTAACGTTTTCGGTCTCTTCGATCGCCACACGGTCAAGCGCGAACACGCGCCAACCACTCTTCTCAAAAAGCGATACCGTAGCGCGCCCCATGCCACCTGCGGCGCCTGTAATCAGTATTGTTCTCATAGTCTTATCCATTATAAAAATCCTCTGCCGCCGCGAAGAAAGCATTGATATTCTCCCACGGTGTTTTTGGCGGCATATCGCAACCCGAAGAAAGCACAAAATTAGGGTATTTGCTACACTTCTCAAGAAGCTCGACAGTCGCCGTGCGGACAGATTCGGGCGTGCCCATACGAAGCACACCTGCAGGATCGATATTACCCATTACAACGACATGAGCAGGTACTTTTTCAAGAATATCCTTCTCCATATCTACAGCGTTGCCAAAGTGGTAAGCCGCCGCACCCGTGGAGAGAATGGAACCCAGCATTTTGGGCACGTTGTCGCCACAGTTGTGGTAAATGACGATAAAGTTATCGTTTTGCACCGCGTCAACGATTTGTTTGACGTAAGGCGCGGAAAATTCCTCCTCGAGAGAAGGAGACAAAAGTCCTGCAACCGGCTCTGCCATTACAATGCCGTCGGCTCCTGCCTCGCGGTATGCCTTTGCATAAGCGGCGAGGAACTGCGTGCATTTTTGAAGCACCGCGTGTACCGTATCGGGGTCATCGTAGCAGTTCATCATAATTTCGGAGACGTCGAAAAGACGCGCCGCTAAGGAATACGGGCCGATCATGCCTGCCAATACGGGGCGATCGGTGATGCTCTCTTTCGCTTTTTTGATAGCATCGAGGTAAATTTGCGTGCGTCCGCTGCCAACCGCAGGAACACCAAGCGCGGCGGCTTCCTCCTCGTCGGTAATGATGGGTTCTTCTATAGTCGGAACTTCATCATCACTAACAGTAACAACAGAACCAAAACATTCTGCCTCGACCGAAAGATCCATAAAGCTGACCGATGCCAAGGCAGGCGTGTTCTCTGCCACGGCTTGCATGCCACGTGCTTGCAGGTCGCTGTTGGAAATCATTTCTTTTACCGTAACGCCCAAAAGGCTGACCGACGGAAAAGACAAAATCGGCATCGGCTTTTTGGGGTGGTTGCCAATGAGGTCGGCAACCCATTGCTTCATATTATAATTTGACATTTTTCTTCCTCAAAATCATTTTCTCGCCAACTCGTAAACAAGGCCGTATGCGGCATTGAGATCCTCCATTTTGCAATGCGACTGCACAAAGTGTGTGGTGCAGCAAATCCAACGGCGGCCGCGCATTTTTGCAAACACGCGTCTAATCTCTTCCAACAGCTCTGCCTTGGGCAAAATTCCAACTGCCGATTGCACGCACAAACCGCCCATAATGGCGAATTTATCGGCATATTTTTCGATGTAGGTATCATAGGACATCCCTGCACTTTCCTGCCACGGGTGCACCATATCGATGCCGATTTCGGCAAGATCGTCGGTGACCTTATCGATGCAACCGTCGGAATGCAAGCTGACGAATACGCCGCGTGAATGTACGTGATCGATAACACGCTCAAGGTTTGGCTTGATAAGCTCGCGCCAAAGCTCGGGCGCAAACATCAGGTCACGTTGTGTTCCCCAGTCGTCGGAGATATGGATGCAATCCATACCCATATCGATGCAAATATCGGCAAATTCAATGATCCAATCGGCTTGGCGGCGGTAAAGCTCACCAAGCTCCTCGGGATATAAAATCAGGTACATCAACTGATTTTGAATGCCGAAGACTTCGTTAAAAAACTCGAAAAACCCGGGCGTTTGCACGTAGCAAAAACGTCCCTTGGATTTGTGATACGCAAAAGAATTTTTGAGAGCGGTATAATCTCCCTTTTGAGGGGAGACAAAGAACGCTTCCTCGAGCAAAAGGTCGGGGGTAAGCTCATCGTTCTCGGCTCTCAAGCGCTCAACGAGTGCTTTGTTAAAGGGACAAGGATGCCCGAAAATGTGCGCGGCATCAAAATTGTAATGGTCTTCAAATGCCTCGGCACTGCCCCACGTAGCGGCAAATTGATCGCGCAAATTCCATGCCACCCAACCGTAAATGGGTTGACGGTCGGTGGGGAGTCCCAAAATCGTGTTGCGAACGCGTTCTGTTCCGTTCATTGCTTTCTCCTTTAAGCGCTCAAAAAAATCAAACCTTGATCTTTTTGATCTGCTCGGTATAGTATTGCACAAGCTCAAACTTGGAGCCGGGCATCAAGCGGTGATCGGGGCAAGGAATGAAGCCGCCCATTGCGGAAAGTCGCTTCATGCGCTCGATCTCGGCATCCACCGCGGCGCGATCCTTGCGGAATGCGGTCTTATCCATACCGCCAACACCGAGAATACTCTCACCGTATTTTTGGCGTGCAGGCTCAAATTGGTCACCCCACGTGCCAACCTCAATGGGACAGAGCACGTTGACGCCATTGGTAAGCCAAGTTTCAATCAGTTTTTCGGTTACACCGTCGCAATCGAGCGAAATAATATCTATGCCGTGCTTGTGGCAAAGCTCGTTGCGACGCTTGTAATGCTTGGCACAAAGCTCATCGAAAATTTCGGGAGACAACAACGGTCCGTTTTTAAAACAGATGTCCTCCCAATAATGACCAAAATCAAATTCCGCACCCGTTGCAAGCGTGGCTTCAACACACTTATATTGCATTTCGGCATAGGTATCGACGATATCGGCAAACAGATCCTCATCCTCGTCGTACATCAAATAGCTCATACCGATCACGGTGCAGATATCGCGAATGTGCCCCATAACACTTCCCAAAGAGATGCCAATGGGGACATTCTTATCGCGTGTTTCGTTAAACGTTTTGAAAAACTCTTCGTTTAAACGGTCGGGGGTATATGGCATTTTGGGGAGATAAAGCGTTTCGAAAGTCTCTCTGTCTTTGAGCAGATAATCATCCTCGGACGGAATGGAAACGATGCCTGGTTTGATTCTTTCAATGACACCTGTTCCGGTCTGCACACGCTGTGTACCGTCGGGCAAGGTTTCGAGAACCTTTCTTTCAAAGGTAGGCATCAATCCAAGACGAGCGCCAACGCTATAGCCCCAAACACAATCCCAACCAAGAATTTTATCAAGCTCCTTTTGCG
>JAGBSQ010000092.1 GCA_017631775.1 Clostridia bacterium
CATTCTTTCTCCCTACATTGAAAAAATGTGCGCGAAAAAGCCGTTTGGAAAGGTAGGTAAATGATATGAAGAAACATATTATGCCGTCGGTTGTCCTCGGCTCTATTTGTCTCGTAGTTGCACTTATGCTTTCCTTGATCAATTCTATCACCGCACCCATTATCGAAAACGCGCAAAATGCAGCTGCAAACGAAGCGCTCCTCGTTGTTCTGCCCGACGGCAAGAACTTTGAAGAGATCACACTCGATGCAACCTATCCCGCATCCATTACCAAGGGATACCGTGCAGACGGCGGCTTTGTATTCCAAGCAAACGTTACAGGTAAGAGCTCCGGTCTGATTATCCTCATCGGTATCGATGCTGAAGGAAAAATTGTAGGAACCAAGGTCATTGCCGACCAAGAAACCGATTCTTATGATGCAAATGTATTCCCGCTTGTTGAGGGAACCGAAGGCTCCTATAAGGGTATGAATCTTGACACCTTTGAGCCTTACCTTGTAGCAGGTGCTACATTGACGTCCAAAGCTTATGGCGAGGCTGTTAAAGCGGCTCTCCAATCCTATGTTCTTGCAAGCGGCGGAGACGTTGACACAAGAACTCCCGAACAAATTCTGCAAGACAACTGCAACACCGCTCTCGGCACCACCGGCGTGGTGTTTACCAAGTGGTTTGCAACCGAGGTTGTTGAAGGTGTTGATGCCGTTTACGTAGCGGCAGACAACAGCGGCAGAGTATTTGTTATTGGCGAAACCCTTGTTGGCGTTAAGGCAGACGGCACTCTTGCGGCTGCACCCGATGCAAACGAAGCAACCGTTCTTGCCGCAAACGCTGCAATTGCCAACAGCACAATGACCGAGATTACTGAGCTCCCCGAGGGTATTGACGCAAAGATTGTAAAGAAGGTTTATACAACCGCAAGCGGCAACTATGTATTCGATTTGGAAGCAAAGGGCTACCAAGCCGGCTTTGAATACGGAAACAAGACGCCCATCCAAATCAAACTTTCGATTTCTGCGGATGGCAAGATTATTGACTGCTTGACAGTTTCTCATCAAGAGTCCAAGGGATACGGTGACGCATGCGCAACTGAGGAATATTACGATCAATACAGAGGTTCTTCTGCCGATGAGATCGTAATTACCGTAACACATCCCGACTATATGGCAGATCAAATTGCCCCCGATAACACCGATAAGGGTGTAATTGCAAGCGCAACCTACACAACTGCGGGTTATCAAAAGGCGGTTAAGGCAGCATTTACCGCATTCGAACTACTGACCGCAGACGGAGGTGAATCATAATGACCAAAGAAAATAAATTGATGATCATTCTCCGCGGAATCATTATGGAAAACCCCGTACTGATTCTCGTTCTCGGAACCTGCCCCACGTTGGCAACCACCACCTCTGTGTTTTCCGCTTTTTCGATGGGCATTGCGGCAACAATTGTTTTGATCTGCTCGAACATTGTTATTTCCGCTCTTCGTAAGATCATTCCCGATTCTGTTCGCATTCCTTGTTATATCGTTATTATCGCGGCGTTTGTAACCGCGGTGCAAATGCTTTTGCAAGCATACTTGCCCGAAATTTACGATATGCTCGGCGTTTATCTCGCACTCATCGTTGTAAACTGCATCATTCTCGGCAGAGCAGAGATGTATGCAAACAAGAATACCGTGCTCGACTCCGCACTCGACGGAGTCGGCATGGGTATCGGATTCCTTGTAGCGCTCATTTTGATGGCAACTCTGCGTGAGGTCATCGGCAACGCTACCTTTGCGGGAATCGAGATTCCGTTCCTTGTGAATTACAAGATCCCGATTCTTACCAAGGCTCCCGGCGGCTTCCTTGTTTACGGTATTGTAATTGCCATTATGAACAAGCTGACCGAAAAGAAGGGCGGCGTTAAGAGAAAGTCCTTCTCTTGCGAAGGTTGTCCCTCCAATGGAACCTGCAACAAGACCTCTTGCTCGAGCGAAAATCAGAAGGAGGTAGAAGAAAATGCTTAAAGAGCTCATTCTCATTTTGATGGGCGGCGTTCTCGTTAACAACTACGTCCTGCAACAATTCCTTGGAATTTGCCCCTTTTTGGGCGTTTCCAAAAAAGTAAATCAAGCCACCGGTATGGGTGTTGCCGTAACCTTTGTTATGTTGGTTGCAACTGCCGCAACTTGGCCGATTTACCACTACGTTCTTGCTCCAGATTACACATATTTGCAAATCATCGTGTTCATTCTTGTTATTGCTTCGCTGGTTCAGTTTGTTGAGATTATTCTCAAAAAGTTCATCCCTGCGTTGCATAAGTCCCTTGGTATTTATTTGCCCTTGATTACAACCAACTGTGCAGTGCTTGGCGTTACACTCAACAACATCACCGCTGAGTATAATTTTGTGCAATCTATGGTTTCTACCTTGGGCGTAGGCCTTGGATTTTTGCTTGCAATGGTTCTCTTTGCAGGTGTTCGTTCGAGAATTGAAAACTGTCCCGCACCCAAATGCTTCAAGGGAATTCCGATTACTCTTGTTGCGGCATCCATCGTAGCACTTGCGTTCTTTGGCTTTGCAGGCGTGGTTGAAAATCTGCTTGCATAAGGAGGATAAAATATGACCATTCTTATTCCTACAATCCTTCTTGGAGTTATTGCAATCATTTGCGCGGTGATCTTAACGCTTTCCACACGCTTTTTTGGCGTAAAGGAAGATGAAACTGCGGTTGCCATTAGAGCATGCCTGCCCGGTGCAAACTGTGGCGCGTGCGGCTATACCGGATGCGACGGTTATGCAAAGGCATTGGCGGAGGGAAGCGAGGGCAAAACCAACCTCTGCGTTCCCGGTGGTGATAAGACCGCAAGAGAAATTGCAAACATTCTTGGCGTTGAAGCCGAGGACGTTGTTGAAAAGGTTGCATACGTTGCTTGTAACGGCAACTGCAATGTAACCGAAAGAAAATATGAATACAAGGGCTTTAAGAGCTGTCTTGCCGCTAACATTTTGTATAGCGGTGATAAGGCTTGTAACTACGCTTGCCTTGGTTATGGCGACTGCGTAAAAGTGTGCCCCCAAAACGCCATTGCCGTTGTGGATGGCATTGCAAAGGTAGACCCGCAAAAATGTATCGGATGCGGCATCTGCGTTCGTGAATGTCCCAACCACATCATCAAGCTTGTAAACGATACCGTAAAGGTAGTTGTTCAATGCTCTAACCACGATAAGGGCGCTATCACACGCAAGATTTGCACCAATGGATGCATTGGCTGCATGAAGTGTCAAAAGGCATGCCCCACGGGCGCGGTTAAGGTTGAGAACAACCTTGCAACCATCGATTACTCGCTTTGCACAGGATGCGGAGCGTGTGATGATGTTTGTCCCGTACATTGCATCCATGAAGACAATTTTATTTGTGGAGCACACTAATCAACCATTGTTATAAGAGTACAAGAACATCATTGGGTGGAACACATTCACGTGTTCCACCCATAAAACAGCAAAGAAAGGAGAACCCAATGAAAATTTTCAAATTCATTGCAAAAACGAAATACCGTTTGGATATTATCGTCATAGCGGCAATTCTTTTGGCATCCTTGGCGCTTCTCCTTGTTATGACGCTGAACAAAGAGGAGGGAAGCGTGGTAGTTGTAGAAATCGACGGAGCCACGGTTGCCACCTATTCGCTCGATAGAGACGGAGAGTATTCGCTCAATGGCGGAACAAACGTGCTTGTCATCGAGGATGGAAAAGCATATCTCAATTATTCAAATTGCCCCGACCACACCTGCGAAAAAACAGGGAAGATACAGTACGTGGGACAATCCATCATTTGCCTGCCCAACAAGGTTGCCATCACCATAAAAGGGGATGTTGCAGAGGGCGGCGTTGACTTTGTTTCGTAAAGGAGGGAAGAGCCTTGAGGAACAAAAAAACACTGCAACTGACAACCATGGCGTTCATTATTGCGTTTGCAATGATACTCTCGTTTGTAGAGAGCCGCATCCCCGCGTTTGTGGCAATTCCGGGTGTAAAAGTAGGACTTGCAAACATAGCGGTGATATTTACGCTATATAAGCTTGGGGTAAAGGAAGCCATAACCGTTTCCATTATTCGTGTATTGATGATAGCCATGCTGTTTGGCTCGGCTGTGAGCCTCATATACAGCATTTGTGGCGCGATACTCAGCCTTGCCTCTATGATACTCCTAAAGAAGCTCACGC
>JAGBSQ010000093.1 GCA_017631775.1 Clostridia bacterium
AAAGGTAGAAGAAAAAGCAGAATAAAAGACAAAACGAGATAGCATTTGCTATCTCGTTTTTCTACTTTCTGAGACTGTGGGGTTTTGGTGGTGCCCACTGGCTTGCAAGAAGTCCCCCACAAAACCGCACTCCTTTTATCCCTCCAACTGTCTGCCAAGAAAGCCGGCAGCGGTGAGAATGAGCTTGGTTTCTACTTCTGCCGAAGGAAGCTCGCGGCGATCGGCACCGGGGGTGTCGGTTACCGAGGCTACACAGCCGGCAATATCGCCCTCGCTGATAATGGGCATGGCGCAGCTGATATAGTGCGCGCTTCCGTCAGCGAGAACAGGCAGGGGAGTGTCTCCCTCGCGCCAAACGTAAAGGGAGCGACCCTCAATAATTTGCTCCATTTCTTGCGAAACCGCCTTGTCAGCATACTCCTTTCGAGAGAGGCCGGAGCATGCGATAACAGCGTCACGGTCGCAAATAACGATCGAGAGTGAGCAGGTTTTGTGCAGAGTTTCGGCATATTGAGCGGCAAAGGATGCGAGCTCGCCAATGGGGGAATACTTCTTAAAGATGACCTCGCCCTCGCGGTCGGTGTAAATTTCCAAAGGGTCACCCTCGCGAATTCTCATCGTGCGGCGGATCTCCTTGGGGATGACGACGCGTCCAAGGTCGTCAATTCTTCTAACAATTCCGGTAGCTTTCATGTTTATTCCTTGCCCCGCATAGCGAGGCATGCCTTTCTTGTGATCGGTTTGTCAACTTGCAATTGACCCGTAATGCTATTATTTGTGACAGAGACGAAAATTATCCAAAAAAAGCGAGGAAAAAACAGGAATTCTCAAAAAAGAAAACCGCAGATAGCGTGTCATCTGCGGTTTTTTTATTAGAACAAAATAATCAAAAATTGAGAGACAAGTACCACGGTGATGAGTGCTATGGGGTAGGTTGCGGCGTAAGCGGCGGCAACGTCCTCGGTTCCTGCGGTCGAAATCAGCGTGCCGAGTGCAGGGGTCGACGTCATAGCCCCCGTAATGGCACCAAGGTTGTTGAGCAATCCCATTTTGAGAATGAATTTTGCAAACAGGTATGCCAAAACCATGGGAATAACGGTCATAAGAGCACCGTAGAGGAAGTAGATGGGGTCAAAGCAAGCAACAAATTCGGCTCCGCCAGGAATGCCGGCACCTGCTAAAAAGAGCACAAGTCCCAACTCACGCAAGAGCTTGAGCGTTCCGGCCGAGGGGAGAATGTTGAATTTGCCAATGCGGCCAAAGTGACCGAAGATCAAGCTGATGAGCAGACATCCGCCCGTGGTTGTAAGGGAAAAGCAGGTTCCCTCAAAGCCTTGTGCAGAGAGCGGAATTTTGATCTGTCCAATCACAACGCCAAGCACGGCCGCCAAAGCAAAGGGGGCAAGACCTGCCGAGTCAAGCGAAAAGAGCTTGCCGCCCTTCTTTTCTTCCGCCTTTGCAACAGGCAAAAGAAGGGTGCGTTCTTTTTCCATATCCGCTTTTTCGATGCGTGGAATGAGTTGGATGAAGAGTACCTTGCCGACAACACCGAATATGTAGGCAATGCCGTGTCCAACAGACACGAGCCCCATATATTCGGGCGCGACGGTCGCCTTTGCCGCAGAGAATGCGGGTGTGGACGTCAAAGCACCCGAAAGAATGCCCACGATCATAGCTACAAAGCCGTCCTGTTCGGCAATGGTTGAACCGTAGCCAACGACCTCACCGAGAAGAATACAGCCAATGCCAATGATACCACCCATGAGGGGAATAAGCACACCGAGCGGTGCATACAGCTTGAAATTGTGCTTTAAATTTTGAATAAAGCGGGGGCCCGCCATGTATCCAACCGAAGTTACAAAAAGGATAAGACCAAGGCTTTCGATAAGGGAAAGACCGCTCGAAAAGTCATAGTTTTTTGAAAAATCAAAGAGGAGAGCGCCGCCCTCACCGGCACTAAAAAAGAGAGCGCCCACGAACAGAGCAATCAAAAAAACGCCTGCATCTCCAAGAGTGATTCCTTTTATTTTAATACGTCCCAAAGCATAGCCAAGGAACAAGACTGAAAACAAGACCAATAGCAACACAGATGCATTGCCAATGGAGATGAATCCGCCAAGCAAAGACATATAATCAACTCCTTTACTATCTTAACCCATATTATAACACACGCGCGCGTGGATTGCAAGGCTTTTTGCTAAGTTTGTGTTGTCATATTTGGTGCACTGCGGGCATACAATGAAGCAACGAACAAAGAAAGGTGATCTTATAATGAAAACGAACAAAAGAAAGCTTTGCCGAAATGCGGCCTTGATTTGCTGCATCTCATTGATTCTTGTGCTGCTTTGTGCCTGCGGAGAAAAACAAAACGAAAACCCAAGTGAGGCGCAATCGGTTCTTTCCTACGGTGTACAAATTCTTTCTGCCGGCACCGAAATGGCGGTTTGGGGGCCTCGCGGAAATGACGTGACCTTTGAGGCAATCGATTTCTCGCGCAATCTCAATCTTTCAAAAATCGATTACATCAAGGTGATCAGCCTTCCCGCCATTGGCGAAGGAGAGCTTTTAATGGGTTCCGTTCGCGTCAGCGAGGGGCAGATCATTTCGGGCGATAACCTTGCACATCTATGCTTTTCGGCAGCGGACGATAGCA
>JAGBSQ010000094.1 GCA_017631775.1 Clostridia bacterium
AATAGCAGGTCTTTCAACCTACCAATCTAATCTTTTTTACATCGAGCTTTTGCTCTTAGCAATTTTACTTTTTGTTTGAGTATTATTCTCTTGTTTAGAATTGTACGATATCCTATACACATACTATTTTTTTATAGCTTTGTACTTCTCTCTTGTTGTTCAATTTTCAATGACCGATGTCGCAACTTGCGCAGCGACTTTGATATTATACCACATCCAAAACCGCTTGTCAATACCTTTTTGAAAAGTTTTTTAACTTTTTTTGATATTTTTTTCGGGGCTGTGATAAATATCCATCGCTCGAGGCGACTTGCGATATTATAACACGTATTTTTGCGCTTGTCAAGTACATTTTTTACGTTTTTTACCCGTTTTATGCATTTTTGGCGTTCTGCCCCAAATATATACGACAAAACGGACGACTTTTTTGTAAAAAAGTGCAATACGTTGCCAAGATGTGTCAAAAGCCACGAAAAACATTCTGTTTTCTTCCTATTATATATGCGTACGCGCGAGGCTAAAAAAGAAAACGGACGCGCTTGAGTGGCGCATCCGTTTTTTCTTTCCTTATTATATTGTGTGCTCAACGCACGTCTCTTCTGCCCTCGAGGGCACGATAGAGTGTGACTTCGTCGGCGTATTCGAGGTCAGCTCCTACGGGCACGCCATAGGCAAGGCGCGTGACGCGAACGCCAAAAGGTTGGAGCAGGCGCGAGAGATACATTGCGGTCGCCTCGCCCTCAACTGTGGGATTGGTGGCAACGATGACTTCGCCTACCTCGCCCGTTGCGACACGCGCGAGAAGCTCTTTGATTTTGAGTTGCTCGGGGGTGATGCCGTTCATGGGAGAGATAAGACCGTGCAAAACGTGATAGGTTCCGCGATATTCGCGCACCTTCTCCATTGCGAGCACAGTACGGGCATCGGTGACGACACAGATGACGGAACGGTCGCGCTCTTCATCGGCGCAGATGGGGCAAATCTCGCGGTCGGTCAGGTTTTGACAAACGGGGCAAAGATGGATCTTCTCTTTTGCATCGAGAATGGCACGTGCAAAATCTTCGGCTTCCTCAATGTCGAGTTCGAGGACGGAAAACGCCATACGCATAGCCGTTTTTTTGCCTACGCCTTCCAGTCTGCCGAATTTTTCGGCAAGCTTTGTAAGGGATTCGATGTATTCTGCCATAGATTAGAACAGTCCGGGCATATTCATGGGGCCGGTGATCTTGCCCATTTCTTCGGCGTTGGTGTCTTCTACGCGTTTGATTGCTTCGTTAACAGCCGCTACGAGAATATCGGAAAGGGTTTCGATATCATCGGGGTCTACGATTTCGGGTTTGAGATCGATGGCAAGGATCTCTTTTTTACCGTTGATTTTTACGTTAACAACGCCGCCGCCTGCGGAAATGTCATATTCGCGTGCATCGAGTTCTTCTTGCTTTGCAGCCATATCCTCTTGCATTTTTTGTGCTTGGCGAAGCATTGCTTGCATATTTTGCGGGCCGCCGCCCATACCCTTTGGAATGTTTGCTCTCATGGTTTTTCTCCTTTTATATGTCTGTTTTTATTGACGTGTATTAGTTTTCGGTGGCATCGATGATTTCATCAATGACCGATGCATTGGCTTGCTTTTGCGCAATCTCAAAAACAAGATCACGGTCGCCAACCTCGCGCTTGAGAATTGCAGAAGCTGCCGCACGCAAACGGTCACGCGCCTCGCCCTGCTCCATCATTTGAAGCGAGAAGGCATCGCCAAAGCGGACGATGACCTTGCCATCCTCTGTTTCGTAAGCGCGAGAGGATTTGACAAAGCTTGCGCGCATGGGGTCAGAGCGACTGATGCGCTCGACCACTTCCATCCAATTGCGGACGGTGCGCAAGGTGCGCGTAGGCGCAGATGCAACAGCAGGTGCCGGTGCCGGCTTTTTCTCGGCCACGGGGGCAGGTTTGTCTTCAACCTTTTTGGGGGCTTCTGCCGGTTTTTGCTCTACAGGTGCTTGTTTTTCGGTGTTTTCCGCCTTTTTGGGAGCTACCGAAATTGCGCCGGTATCAAGTCTTTCTTCAAGTTGCGCAATGCGGGAAAGCATAGCCTCGGGCGAGGTATCGAGTGCCGCGTCGCACATGCGAATAAGTGTCATTTCGGCAATGACGCGCTTAACGGAGTTGGCCTTTTGCATTGCAAACAAAGCTTCCTCAAGCAGCTTGCAATGACGGATCAAGGTCTCCTTGCGGAAGAGCGATGTGACGTTTTTCATCTCCTCGGCCTCATGGTCGGTCAAATCAAGGTACGCCACAGCATTTTGCGTGGTTTTGAGAATGAGCATATCGCGCCAAATCGAGATGAGATCCTGCCAGAAAACGGCAATATCCTTAGAGGAACGAACCACGCTTGCAATCTGCTCAAAGAGTGCATCATAGTTGCTCTCTGCAACGGCGCGCACGGTATCGATCATTGCCGCTCTGCCGGTAATGCCAACCGTTTCGGCAACGACGTCGGGAGTGACGGCACGTCCGCCTCCGGCGCAGAGTTCGAGCAGGCTGATCGCATCGCGCATACCGCCCTGCGCAAGCTTTGCAAGCAAGCGTGCAGACTCGGCATCAAGCACAATGCCCTCCTCTTTTGCGATATATGTGAGGCGATTTACGAGTACGTCTGTTGAAATTCGACGAAAGTCGAAGCGTTGACAACGGGAAATAATGGTTGCCGGAAGCTTTTGCAGCTCGGTGGTCGCCAAAATGAAAATGACGTGTTCCGGAGGTTCCTCCAAGGTCTTAAGGAGTGCATTGAATGCACTTGCCGAAAGCATATGCACCTCGTCGATGATGTAAACGCGATAGCGCATGCTCGAGGGAGAATAAACGACCTCGTCGCGAATATCACGAATGTTATCTACACCGTTGTTGGATGCAGCGTCCATTTCGAGCACGTCGGTGGTAGCACCGCTATCGATAGAAAGGCATGCCTCGCACTTGCCGCACGGACTGCCGTTTTGAGGATTGTGACAGTTAACTGCCTTTGCAAGGATCTTGGCGCAGGTCGTTTTACCCGTTCCGCGAGAGCCGCAGAAAAGATATGCGTGGCTCAGGGCATTGTTTTGTGCCTCGTATTGCAATATGGAAGTGATGTGCTCCTGTCCGCATACGTCCTCAAAGGTTTGCGGACGCCATTTTCTGTATAACGCCTGATGCATTGCTTGTCCTCCCTTTTTATGAATTTAGGGCGTTTTTGCCCTACGTATAGCAAAAATTAAGATTATTCGATGGGCATTTCCATCAAACGAGTCATGTATTTAAAGCCTGCCTTAAGGGCGGGAATGTTCTCCTCTGCTCCTTCAAATTCAAGAGAGAGAGTTCCCTCGTATCCCGATTTGCGAATGAGCTTGACAGCCTCGGCTACCGGAACGTCGCCGTGACCGAGGATGGTTCCGCGCAACAAATTGCCGTTGCGCGTTGCGAAAAATCCGCTGGGACGCGCGAGGAGTTCATTGGCTTTGCGGTAGAGAAAATCCTTGACGTGTGCATGAATTGCATACGGAAGTGCGCGGCGAACACCGTCAAGAGGATACTCATCGGCACAAAGGAAGTTGCCGACGTCAAGGAGCCAGCCGTAGTTGGGATTGTCAACCGCTTTGATGAGTGCTTCTACGCGCTCGGAATCTTGGAAGATGTAACCGTGATTCTCGGAGCAGGTGCGAATGCCCTTCGCCTTTGCATATTCGGTCACCTTGCGAATGCGAGGTGCGAGTACGGGAATTGCCTCCTCCCAGGTCATGCCCTCGGGCAAGGAATAGGTCACGTCATGGCGCATCAAGGGGGCGCCCAAAGCCTCTGCTGTATCGACGAATTCGTAGAGCTTTTTAAAGATCTCTTCTTCCTCGCCGTTGAGCAGATCGGCACCAATGGTGTAAGCGGCAATCTCAAGGCCGATGGAAGCACAATACTCGCGCAATTCCTTAGCGGTTGCAATGGGATCTGGCGTGGTGATGTTGATAAACTCAATTGCCTCAAAGCCAATCTCCTTGGCAAGGCGGCAAACCTCGATCAGGTCGCATCCCGTCGCTTTGATATACTTGGAAAAACTGTAACTGCTAACACCGAGCTTCATAGCTTGTCTCCTTTGTTGGCAAAATTGCCCTACGGGCAATTTTGATATTGAAAAATGCCAAACTGCAAAACAAGACCATACACCCCAAAATCGAAAGTCGCTCCCACGCGATATTCGCACCTCCTGCTCAGAACAGGCACCCTCGCGGCACATCGAGATGATCGCTTAATGCTGCTTGGTCCCCCACCTGACATGGTTCACGAGTCCCGATTGCGCAAGACCCATTCGTCAACACAGCAGATACGACTCATTCGTAAGAGTTCATTCCTCAAAAGAGGATTCCACCCCTGCTGTAGCGGATTTCAGGTACAGGGCTCCGCTAAATCCCCGGCTGGTATGGCCTAATTTTGCAGTTTGGCACTGCACTAATATATTATAGCATATACTTTATTATTTTGCAATAGGAAAATGAAAATTCATATATTTTTCAAAAAATTCTTATATTTTTAGAAAGAGACTAATTCTTATTATAAAAATAACCCCTTTTTTGAACTAAAAAAGGGGTTTTGAATGCCAAAAAGCAGATTTTTTATTGATTGAGGCGCATAACGGCTGCCAAAATTCTAGCAGTCTCCTCTCTTGTCAGTGAGCTGGTTGGCGAAATATAACCGTCGGTTGCATCCATTACCCCAAGGGTGTTAAGGGTGTAGATTGCTTCCCTCGCCCACACGGGAATGTCGGCTCCATCTGAAAAGGTAGGAGCCACGCCGCTGCTCTCCTCGCCAAGAATGGCAGAGATCATAACGGCGGCCTCGGAGCGATTGATCTCCTCGTTTGGCAAAAAGCAAAGCTCTCCCTCCTTGAGTGTGCCGCTGATATATCCCATGCTGTAGGCGGCTGAAACGTATCCCTTCATCGCGGGAGCGATATCGGCATCGTCAAAAAAGCCGGTCGTCTCACTTGCGGGAACGTCGGTAATGCCTGCCGCATTCATTGCCATGACCAAAAGCTCGGCGCGCGTAACGGTGCGCTCGGGGTAAAAGAAATACTGATTTCCTATCTGTGTTCCGCTCATAATGCCTGCCTCGGTCAATGCAAGCGCATCGTTTGCCACCTTAGAGTCGACCATATCAACGTAAGTCACCGAGGTGCCCGAGGTCATAACACGCAGGCTGACCGTGGTAGCCGTGCTGTAATTGCCGTAAATATCACGCGCAACGTATGAGAACTGATCGGTTCCGGTAAATCCGCTACGGGGAGTGTAAACGTAGGTTCCTTCCATTCTGTCACTCAAAATGACGGAGCCGTTTTCGGGTGCCTTGACAATCTCAAACACCATTTCGTCACCGTCGGGATCGTAGGCAGTCAGGCGTCCGTGTGCCTCGCGGTCGCGATAGGTAGACATTTGCAAAGTTGCACTTGATGCCATGCTGACCGTGGGTGCATAATTTGCCCCCTCTAAAAGGTAGACGTTGCAGGTAATT
>JAGBSQ010000095.1 GCA_017631775.1 Clostridia bacterium
CCGGGCCAACTATGGTGGGAACAATAGGGCTCGAACCTATGACCTCCTGCTTGTAAGGCAGATGCTCTCCCAACTGAGCTATGCTCCCATACGCTTGCCAGCGACTTGTATATTATATCACAAGGTTTTGGGTTTGTCAATACCTTTTTTCAAAATTTTTTTATTTTTTTTTAGTTTTCTTTTTTTGCCTTTTTTTAAACCTTTTTGGGCACTTTTGGATCCTTTTTCAGCCTTTTTTCATCAAAGATAAAATTTCCTCTTCATTTATCTTTAAAAGCTCTTTACAAAACGGGGGCTGATATGGTATAATAATATGTTACCCCGATGCTTTTGGGGTGAAAAACATATTTTTAAAAAAGGAGGTAGCATCATGCCAAAATACGAAGTTCTTTCCCGCGAAGTAGAAGAACAGATTAAGCAGGCAAGACAAGGCGCAACCCAATCGCCTATGGCTTTTGATGACGAGAAAGTACAGAGAAGACGTGATCTGGCAAAAGACGTCTCTACCATTTGGCGCCCGACCTTTGTTCACGATATTGATAAAATACTGCATTGCCCCTTCTATAACAGATATACCGACAAAACACAGGTGTTCTCGCTTTATAAAAACGATGACATCACTCGCCGCAGTTTGCACGTTCAGCTCGTATCGCGCATTGCGCGCACCATTGGTGCCGCTTTGGGTCTCAATCTCGACCTGATCGAAGCCATTGCTCTCGGTCACGATCTTGGTCACCCTCCGTTTGCTCACACGGGCGAAACCTATCTTTGCGAGCTTTACAACAAGCACACGGGGCGTTACTTCTTCCACAATCTGCAATCGGTGCGTGTATTGGATAATATCTATCCTCTCAACATCAGTCTGCAAACCCTCAACGGCATTGTCACCCACAACGGTGAGATTGAGTGCGAGGAATACCTCCCCCGCCCCATGACAAGCTTTGAGGAATTTGACCGCAGCATGGAACGCTGCTACACCGATTTGGAATACTGCAAGTCTATTATGCCCGACACCCTGGAGGGTTGTGTTGTCCGTCTTTCGGATATCATCTCCTACCTTGGCAAAGACCGTCAGGATGCCGCTCGCACCAAGGTGGTGGATGAAAGTACCTTTATAGATGACGATATCGGCTCTATCAATGCCGAAATCATCAACAACCTTTGTGTAAACGTCATTGAAAACAGCTATGGCAAACCCTACATCAAGCTTGATGACAAGCATTTTAAGGCTTTGCAAAAGGCGCGCCGCGAGAACTACCGCCTCATCTATAACAATGCCGCATCTCTTTCCAAATTGGATACTTCTGTTAAGCCGATGATGGCAGAAATTTATGAGCAGCTTTTGGAGGATTTGATTTGCCAAAACAAATCCTCCCCCATTTGGCGCCATCACATCAACATTGTCAACCGCACCTACTACAAGCGTGACATTCCCTATGAGGCAACCGAGCCCAACCAAATTGTTGTAGACTACATTGCAAGCATGACCGACGACTATTTTATTGCCCTGCACAAGCATCTCTTCCCCGATACTCAACTGCGGGTCAAGTACAAGGATTATTTTAACGAAGATTCGAGAAAGAGAGAGACAGAGAATGTTTGAAAACGTTATCGCGGCGATTCGCGAATATGATCGCATTATCATTCACAGACACAAAAATCCCGATGGCGATGCGCTTGGCAGCCAATTGGGTCTTGCGGGAATTTTGAAGGCAAACTTTCCCCAAAAGGAGATCCTTATGGTGGGCGACACCTCGGCGCGCTACGCGTTTATGGGATATACACCCGATGAGGTAGCAGACGAGGCCTACACGGGTGCTCTTGCCATCATTTTGGATACCTCTGCCTCCGCTCTCATCTCGGACGAGCGTTACAAATTGGCCGCAAAAACCGTTCGCATCGACCACCACATCTTTTGCGAAGAGATTGCAAACATCGAAGTAACCGACACCTCCTATGAGAGCTGCTGCGGTCTGATTGCCGCATTTGCTATGGAGTGCGAACTCAAGGTTCCCTCCGACGTGGCAAAGGCAATTTACACAGGTATGATTACCGACTCCGGCCGCTTCCGTTACGATTCGGTCAGCTCCCAAACCTTCCGCTGTGCGGCATTCCTCATGGAACAAAACTTCCGCACCGATGATATCTATCGCAATCTCTATGCCGATGATTTCTCCTTTATTCAGCTCCGCGCGCGTTTTGTTCTCAAAATTCAATTTGCGGGCTGCGGTGTGGCATACATCTACACCACCAAGGAGGAAGCCGACACCTACGAGGCTGACACCTTTACCATTTCTCGCGGCATGGTCAACGTCATGGGCGAAATTCGCGGCATTGATACTTGGGTCAACTTTACCGAAACCGACGAGGGCGTGCTTTGCGAAATTCGCTCCAGCATGCACAACATCAACCCCATTGCCAAAAAGTATGGCGGTGGCGGACATGCCAAGGCAAGCGGTGCAACATTGAAGAACCGCGAAGAGGCTATGGCTATGCTCGAAGATCTCAAAGCGCTTGGAGGTGCACAATGAATATTGAAAACATGAGACGTATTCTTGATAAAATCAAGGAATACGACCGCATCATCATCTTTCGCCACAAGCGCCCCGACGGTGATGCCGTTGGCTCGACCAAGGGCTTGCGCGAAATTTTGCGCCTGACCTACCCCGAAAAAGAAGTTCTGCTCTTGAATGCAGACTATTCGGACTACGTAGCATTCCTTGGCGATGAGGACGCTCCCGTAGATGATAAATATTATGCAACCGCGCTCGGCATCGTGATTGATACCGCCACCAGCGACCGCATCTCCAACCCCAAATATGCGCTCTGCCGCGAGGTTGTTCGCATCGACCACCACATCGACAACAAGCCCTACACCGAAATTTCTTGGGTAGAAGAACACAAGTCCTCTGCCTGCGAGATGATTGCCGAGTTCTATTACACCTTCCGCGATGAGCTCAAGATCAGCCGCGAGGCGGCAACCTACATTTACACAGGTATGGTTACCGACTCGGGTCGCTTCCGCTTCCGCTCGGTTTCGGGCGACACCATGCGCTATGCGGGCATGCTGCTTGACCTTGGCGTTGACGTTGACCACATCTACGCGCACCTCTATATGAAAGATTATAAGAACTTGCGCTTCCACGGTTATATGCTCAGCAAGATCAAAATGACCGAAAACGGCGTGGCATACCTTTATATCGACCGCAAAATGCAAGAAAAGTTTGGACTTTCGATGGAAGAAGCCAGCGCATCCGTCTCCTTTATGGATTCCATTAAGGATAGCTTGATTTGGCTCGCCTTTATTGAAGGTCCCGGTGATGAAATTCGCGTACGTTTGCGCTCTCGCTTTGTTACCGTTAACGAGGTAGCCGAAGCTTGGGGCGGTGGCGGACACGATTGCGCCGCAGGCGCGACCCTGCACAACAAGCGCGACATGAAAAAACTGCTTGCACAAGCAGACGAAAGACTGAAAAACTATAAGGAAAATAACGAAGGATGGCTATGAGAATACTGATTACCAATGACGACGGCATTGCCGCTCCTGCTCTGCCCCACCTTGTAAAGTGGGCGCAAAGCCTTGGCAAGGTAACCGTTGTTGCCCCCAAAATTGAACAAAGCGGCAAAAGCCAAGCAATCGATTTCTTCCGCGAGGTAGAAATCAAGCGCACACCCCGTCTTGGCGACGTTGAGGCTTGGGCAATGGACTCCACCCCTGCCGATTGCGTACGCTTTGGTATTGTAGGACTTCAAAAAGAATATGACCTCGTCATTTCGGGCATCAACAAAGGCTTCAACCTCGGCCATGATATTGCATATTCCGGCACGGTTGGCGCAATTTTTGAGGCGGCACGTCTTGGCGTTCCTGCCATCGCATTCTCGATGGATTACGAAGCGAATGCCGAGGACGTCATTCCTTATCTCGATGGCGTTCTTGATTTTATGAACGAAAAAGGTCTTTGGGATTGCGGCTCTCTTTATAACGTCAACGTTCCCAACAACGCCGAGGGCATTTGCATCACCCGTCAGGGCGGAATGTTCTATTCCGATGCATTTGAAAAACGCGAGGGCGACTATTACATTCAAGTAGGCGACCCCATTCGCAACCCCGAGCTCGACCTCACCCTTGATACCGATACCATTTGGGCAAACCATATTTCCATCTCCCCCCTCACCCACGACCGCACCGATAACGAGGTGTTTGAGAAGTTGATGGGGAGATAAATAAACAAAAAGACCTTGGCGTGAGCCAAGGTCTTTTTTCTCTTTTGCATTATTCTTCGGAGAGGCTATTGTAATCGTCTTCTTCGATGATGCAGCCGAACTTTTCGCCGCATGCGGGGCAAAGGAGGTTTTCGGGATCGAGCTCGCTGTCAAAGCAAACGGTCTCGCCGCAAGAGGGGCATACGATCTCGCAGTAATCGTCATCTTCGCAATCACAGCCGTCGCAAGCGGTGCAATCACCGTCGCACTCTTCCCATTCTTCGTCCTCTTCCCAATCCTCGTCGTCATCGCAGCAGCATTCTTCGTCGAGGTAATCTTCAACGTCTTGCAGATCGTCATCGAGCTCTTCAACGTATTCGTTGAGGTAGTTCAGATCTTCGTCGATCTCGTCGATATCTTGCTTGATGCCTGCAATCTCGTTTGCCATTTCGTCAACGAGTTCGAGGAGAGCGGCAATGATCTTGCCCTCTTTGGTCTCCTTATCGAATGCAAGACCTTCTGCCAAGCCTTTGATAAAAGCGGATTTTTCAGTCAACTTCATGATATATTCCATCCTTTCGTAATATGTAATTTGAAAACGGGGAAAACCTTGCCTGCAAAGTCTTCCCCTTTTTTTGGTTGATTATGCTCTGGAAAGATACTCGCCCGTACGGGTGTCGATCTTAAGAACGTCACCAACGTTGATAAAGAGCGGAACCTTGATTTCAGCACCGGTCTCAAGAGTTGCGGGCTTGAGGGTGTTGGTTGCAGTGTTGCCTGCAAAGCCGGGGTCGGTGTCGGTTACTTCGAGCTCTACGAACGTGGGAGGCTCGATGCCGAATACGTTGCCCTTGTAGGAGATGATCTTGCACATCATTTCTTCCTTAACGAAGCGGAAGTTGTCGCCAACCATGTCGTGAGCAACAAGGGTCTCTTCCCAAGTCTCTTGATCCATGAAGTGGTACAGGTCGCCATCGTCATAGGAATATTGCATATCTCTTCTTTCAATGTAAGCGTTCTCAAATTTGTCAGTGGGGTTGAAAGTCTTTTCAATAACCGCACCGGTGATAACGTTCTTGAGCTTGGTACGAACAAACGCTGCGCCCTTACCGGGTTTTACGTGTTGGAATTCGATAACCTGCAGTACGTTACCGTTCTCATCTTCAAATGTAATACCGTTTTTAAAATCGCCGGCTACTACCATA
>JAGBSQ010000096.1 GCA_017631775.1 Clostridia bacterium
CTTGAAAAAGGTTGGACAAAATACGACGATTATACACAAAAAGATAAGGTATTGCCAGCTTTGAATAAGGGGGATATTGTCAACATTGATTTCAAACCTGTAGAAAAAGAAACCACTCCTCCCAAGCATTACACGGTAGAAACCCTGAATAACTACCTCAAAAACCCCTGTAAAGAGGACAAAAAGGCCGCAAAAGAGGCAGTTGAAGGGGAAGAGTCGACCGATGATAACGAGGATTACAAGGCTATTTTTGAAGGTCTTGAGCTTGGTACCGAAGCAACCCGTACGGGAATTATCGACAATGCTCGCAAGAGCGGTTATATCGACCTCAAAAAGGACACCTACTATATTTTGCCCGGCGGTGAATTCTTGATCGAATCTCTTTTGCAGATGAAGATCAATATGGATAAATACAAAACGTCTCAGCTTGGACAAGCGCTCAAAAAGGTTTATCGCGGAACGATGGAAATCGAAGAAAGCGTTAAGCTTGCCGAGGGCGAGATTGCAGAGGTGTTTGCCAAAAAAGAGGAAACCAACCTTGCACTGGATTCGGAAACCGGATTTTTCGGTGACGTTGTTGCAACCTGTCCGCTTTGCGGCAAGGAAGTAAAGCGCTTCCGCAATTTCTACGGTTGTACGGGTTATAAAGACGGTTGCAAGTTTTTGGTCAACATTAGCATTTGCGGACGTGCCATTTCGGTTTCGAACCTGAAAATGCTGATTGAAACCGGTCGAACGGCAGTTATCCAAGGCTTTGTTTCTGCCAAGACAAAAAAGACGTTTGATGCCGCTCTCAAGCTCGAAAACGGTCGCGCTGTTTTCGATTTTGAAAAGCGCGCGCAGCCGTCTCAAGGCATGCATCAGGATTTGCCGATTTGGGATGGAGAGGGCGCACCGTTGCCCGAACCCCCCGCCTTTTGAATAAAATTTTCAAGCACCGCAGCTTTTTGCGGTGCTTTTTTGTTGTAAAAACCCAAAACTTCTTTCATATAATGTATTGACAAATACGAAGAATTATTGTATAATTGTATACAATCAAACCGAAAGGAGAAAAAACGATGCTAGAAATTTCTTCAAAAACCAACCTGCTGGAGCAAAGCACTTATAAATATTCGCTCCAAGACGTCAAGGAACCTAACCTCTACCGCGAGGTCTATCCTTATACCGACGTACCGCGTATCCCGTTCAACCACCGTCGTGTGCCGATTGGTATGCCGCAAGATATTTGGATCACCGATACTTCTTTCCGCGACGGTCAACAATCCGTTGAGCCTTACACAACCGAAAACATTGTAGAGCTGTTTAAATTGATGTCTCGTTTGAGTGGCCCCTACGGTATTATTCGTCAAACCGAGTTTTTTGTTTATAGCCAAAAGGATAGAGAAGCACTTAAAAAGTGTCAAGACCTCGGCTTGAAATTCCCCGAGATTACTACTTGGATCCGCGCAAGCCGCGAGGACTTTAAGCTTGTAAAGGACCTCGGCATTCGCGAAACCGGTATTCTTGTTTCTTGCAGCGACTACCACATCTTTAAAAAGATGAAGATGACGCGTAAGGAATGTATGGAATATTATTTGAAGACGGTTTGCGATGCATTTGAAGCAGGCGTTATGCCGCGTTGCCATCTCGAGGATATCACACGCGCTGACTTCTACGGTTTTGTAGTTCCTTTTGTAAATGAATTGATGAAGCTTTCCCGTCAGGCAGGCATTCCCGTACGTATTCGCGCTTGCGATACCATGGGTTATGGTATTCCGTATCCCGAGGTTGCCATTCCGCGTAGTGTTCCCGGCATTGTTTACGGCTTGCAGCACTATTCTGAGGTTCCAAGCGAGATGCTTGAGTGGCACGGACACAACGATTTCTACAAAGCGGTATCCAATGCTACAACTGCTTGGCTCTACGGTGCTTCCAGCGTTAACTGCTCGCTGCTTGGCATTGGTGAGAGAACCGGCAATATTCCGCTTGAGGCTATGGTATTCGAATATGCATCTCTTCGTGGCTCTTTTGACGGTATGGATCCTACTGCCATTACCGATATTGCAGAGTATTTCAGCCGCGAAATGGGATATGAAATTCCGCCTATGACACCTTTTGTTGGCAGAAACTTCAACGTAACGCGTGCAGGCATTCACGCCGATGGTCTGCTCAAGGACGAGGAAATATACAATATTTTTGATACAAAGAAGATTCTTAACCGCAGTGCAACCGTTATGCTCGGCAAAACCTCCGGCCTTGCGGGCATTGCATACTGGATCAACGAAAACTACCGTCTTTCCGCCAATGAGGCAATCGATAAAAAAGATCCCCTTGTTATTGCTGTTAAAGAATGGATCGATGCAGAATACGAGGAGGGAAGACAAACCGCTCTTTCGAACGGTGAGATCGAAGAAAAGATTGAAGAGCTTTCCGGCGGACGCTTCCACAGACTTTAAGGAGGATTACGGCTATGTTAGAACACAAAAAAATTTCTCTTGCCGAGCAGGTCTTTGACCGCTTGGAGAACGATATTCTCATTGGCAAATATCAGCGCGGTGAGGTTTTGACCGAGTTGAAACTTGTCAGTGACCTTGGCGTTAGCCGCACACCCGTGCGCGAGGCCTTGCACCGATTGGAGCAGGAGCACGTTATTGAAATTACCTCTAAGGGTATTTTGATACTTGGCGTTACCGAAAACGACCTTGAGGACATTTTTGCCATTCGCTTGCGCATTGAAGGCATGGCATCTGCTTTTGCAGCCAGAAACATGAATGCAGATCAGCTTGCAGAGCTGAAGGAAATGCTTGAGTTGCAAGAGTTTTATGTTGGCAAGCAGGATCCCGAGCGCATTAAAACCATGGATAGCAAATTCCATCAGCTTATTTATCGCTATTGCGGCAGCGCGGTTTTAAACGATACGCTTTTGCCTCTTCACAAAAAGGTGCAAAAGTATCGCCGTGCATCTGTTGAGGATAACGCCCGCGCACAGCAATCTGCCCGTGAGCATCGCGCTATTTTTGAGGCGATCGAGGCGAGAAATGAAGAGCTCGCAGAAAAATACACAACGGAGCATATTGCAAACGCGGCAAACCACATTTTGAAAAAATGAGGTGAACGATATGGGACTTACCATTGCACAAAAAATCATTAAATCGCACTTGATATCGGGCGATATGACACCCGGGAGCGAGGTTGCACTTCGCATAGATCAAACCCTTACCCAAGATGCTACCGGTACAATGGCTTATTTGGAGTTTGAATCGATGGGCATTGACCGCGTTCGCACCGAACGCAGCGTTGCTTATATCGATCATAACACGCTCCAATCCGGCTTTGAAAACGCCGACGATCACCGCTTTATTCAATCTATTGCAAAAAAGCACGGCATTTACTTCTCCCGTCCCGGCAATGGCATCTGCCATCAAGTACATCTTGAAAGGTTTGGCATTCCGGGCAAAACGCTGATCGGCTCCGATAGCCATACCCCCACGGGCGGCGGCATTGGCATGCTCGCCTTTGGTGCCGGCGGACTTGACGTAGCAGTTGCCATGGGTGGCGGTGCATATTACATCACAATGCCCAAAATGATTAAGGTAAACCTTACCGGCAAGCTTCGTCCGTTTGTAACCGCAAAAGACGTCAGCCTCGAGATTTTGCGCATCTTGTCTGTCAAGGGCGGCGTCGGTTACATTATTGAGTGGGGCGGCGAGGGTATTCAAACGCTTTCTGTTCCCGAAAGAGCAACCATCACCAATATGGGTACCGAGCTCGGTGCTACCACATCGATTTTCCCCTCCGATGAAATCACACGCGCTTTCCTCAAGGCCGAGGGAAGAGAAGAAGACTACGTAGCCTTGGAGAGCGACCCCGACGCTACTTACGACCGCATTATTGATATCGATCTTTCCTCGCTCAAGCCTCTCATTGCATGTCCGCACATGCCCGATAACGTTGTTTCGGTTGATAGCTTGAAGGGAACCAAGGTCGATCAGGTTTGCATTGGCTCTTGCACAAACTCCTCGCTGCTTGATATGCTCAAGGTAGCGGCACTTCTCAAGGGCAAAACCATCAAGCCTGAGGTTAGCCTTTCTATTTCTCCCGGCTCCAAGCAGGTACTTGCAATGCTTGCCGACTGTGGCGCTCTTACCGATATACTCGCAAGCGGCGCGCGCGTTCTCGAGTGTGCTTGCGGTCCCTGCATCGGTATGGGATTTTCCCCCAACTCCGGCGGCGTGAGCTTGCGCACCTTTAACCGTAACTTTGAAGGCAGAAGCGGCACCGCCGATGCAAAGGTATATCTTGTTTCTCCCGAAACCGCAGTTGCTGCTGCACTGACGGGCGAAATCACCGATCCAATTCTTTTGGGAGAGATGCCCGAGATCAAAATGCCCGATGCCTTCCGTATTGACGACAGCGCCGTTATTACTCCCGCAGATCCCGAAGAAGCAAAAGACCTTGAAATTTTGCGTGGCCCGAACATTAAAAAGTTCCCCGAAAGTTATCCGCAAGATGATAGCATCAAGGCAGAGCTCGTACTCAAGGTTGAAGATAATATTACTACCGACCACATTATGCCTGCAGGTGCTAAAATTTTGCCGTACCGTTCCAACATTCCGTTCTTGTCGCAATTCTGCTTTGGCGTTTGCGATAAGACCTTCCCGGAGCGTGCAAAAGCGGCGGGAAAGAGCATTATTGTCGGCGGTGCAAATTACGGCCAAGGCTCCTCTCGCGAGCATGCGGCGCTTGTTCCGCTTTATTTGGGCGTTCGCGTTGTTATTACCAAAAGCTTTGCTCGCATTCACGTGGCAAACCTCATCAACGCCGGAATTATGCCTTTGACCTTTGCTGATGCCGATGATTACAATAAGGTTTCGCAAGGCGACATGCTTTCCATCTCCAACGTTTGGGCAGGCATGGATAACGGCGGCATGATTTTGAAGAACGAAACGACCGGAGAGGAAATTCCACTTGTTTGCGCGTTTACCGAGCGCCAAAAAGCAATTCTCAAGGCAGGTAGCTTGCTGGCATACACAAAGGAGCAACTCCAAAAGTAAGGAGGTATTCAAATGGATAAAATTTTAATGAAGACACCGTTGGTTGAAATGGATGGCGATGAAATGACGCGCATTCTTTGGAAAATGATCAAAGATGAGCTTCTTTTGCCTTTTATCGACCTCAAAACCGAATATTACGATCTCGGCTTGCCCGAACGTGAAAAAACCAAGGATCAAGTTACCTTTGATTCGGCCTATGCCACTCAAAAATACGGCGTTGCGGTTAAATGCGCTACCATTACCCCCAACAAGCAACGCGTAGAGGAATACAATCTCTCCGAAATGTGGAAGAGTCCTAACGGCACCATTCGTGCCATTCTCGACGGCACCGTTTTCCGCGCGCCCATCTTGATCGATTCGATCAAACCGGCTGTCCGCAATTGGAAAAAGCCTATCACCATTGCGCGTCATGCTTACGGCGATATTTATAAGGCTACCGAATACCGCGTTCCTCTGGAAGGCAAGGCAGAGCTTGTATTTACCGACAAGGGCGGAAACGAGACCTTCCGCCAAACAGTTTACGATTTTGAGTGTGCAGGCGTTCTGCAGGGAAGCTACAATAAGGATAGTTCCATTCGTTCCTTTGCACATTCCTGCTTCCAATACGCGCTCAACACCAAGCAAGACCTTTGGTTTTCTACCAAAGATACCATTTCAAAGCAATACGATCAAACCTTTAAGCTCATCTTCCAAGAAATCTACGATAACGATTACAAGGAAGCCTTTGAGGCCGCAGGAATTGAGTATTTCTACACACTCATCGATGATGCGGTAGCTCGTGTTATCCGTAGCGAGGGTGGCTTTATTTGGGCGTGCAAGAACTATGACGGTGACGTTATGAGTGATATGGTTTCTACCGCGTTCGGTTCTCTTGCTATGATGACCTCGGTACTTGTTTCTCCCGACGGAAAATACGAATACGAAGCGGCTCACGGCACGGTTACACGCCATTATTACCGTTATCTCAAGGGCGAAGACACCTCCACCAATCGCATGGCAACCATTTATGCTTGGTCGGGTGCTTTGCGCAAGAGAGGCGAGCTTGATGAACTCCCTGAGCTCGTAGCATTTGCCGACAAGCTTGAGGCGGCC
>JAGBSQ010000097.1 GCA_017631775.1 Clostridia bacterium
AAAATCGCGAAGCGGTTTTCGTAGTCGAAGTTTTGCGGAGTGAATAACGGAGCAAAACCGAGGAGCGATAGCGACGATGGGATCTCCGAACGAATCCCCGTGGCTTGCCGAGGCAAATGTAACATTGATTCAAAAGTCACCGAGATTTTAAACGAGATCCCGCGTCGACCTAAAGGTCTCGCGCTTCTGCGTCGCTATTCGCTCCACAGAAGTTCGACTTCGCTCAGGATGACATATTGAATTTTTGTTTTGCTCGAACTTATTAGAAACATTGAAAAACAAAAGACACCCCCACGGCACGACGTGGGGGTGAGAGTTATTTAACGTTATTGAACACCTCGTAGCCGAGGATTTTGACAACAATTCCTTCGTCAAAATCCTTGCCTTCTGTATCCGAGAATTGATGAACATCTTTTACTTGATAAAGGAGAGCTGTGTAATGCACCGAGCCACCGTCTTTTGCTTGCATTCTAATGGGGAAGAGCAGAACCAAAGCAACCAAGATCAAAACAATGATGAGTGCTTTTTTTATACCGGTTCACCTTTTTTTGCAAGTTTTTTCGCTTTTCTCTTTGCTCTTGCGCGTCGGCTAATGATACAAATGACAAAGAGAAGGATGCCAAACAGAACAAGGAAGGGCAGCGCTTCTGCAAACCAAACGGCAAAGTCTACGCTAAACTCGGCAAACTCTGTAAGACCGGTGGAGAATGCGTTGGCAAGACGCTTGCCAAAGGGCTCTTCCTCGTCGGGGGTGTAGTTGACGACCTCGTTGACGGTAAGACTAACCGTGGAGTACTCTACGCGGCTATCGTAGCTGTTAAGCTGTGCCTGCAGGCGTGCGATCTGCTGACGAACCTCGGAGAGGCGCGTTTGAATGGTGAGCCAGAAGTTGTAATCCTTTTGGTTATCAAGAGATGCCATCATGGTCAAAAGAGAGTCACGCTCGATTTGAAGCTCCTCGAGGGTTGCTTCAATCGAGTAGTAGCTTTCGCTGATATCTTGCGCGTTGGAGTTTTGACGGGTTACGTTGAGCGTGTTGCCAATAGAGCCGACAAATGCCTCTACCTTATCTGCAGGAATGCGGAATTTGTAGGATGCATAGCGCGCCATTTTGGAGTTGTAATTGCGATTGGAAATCGAATTGCTCTCCACATATCCGCCGTGTTCGTTGACCAAAGTCTCGAGGCTTGCAATGGTGGCATCAAACTCTTTGGTTTCTGCATTGATATCATAGGTTTTGATGATTTTGCGCTCGGTGACACTCTCTGCGGGAGGTGTTGTTGCGTTCAGTTTATCATTGGTCATGCCAAACTCGGGAGATTCGTTTTTTGGCATTTCCAAATCAACGTCAAATCCACCGCCAAAGCTTTCATTTGCTTTTGAACAGGATACCAAAAGGAGTGCGGGCAACAAAAGAAGAAGAACAAGAATGAGGCGCAAAGTTTTGTTTTTCATAATAGAACCTCCAAAAAGAGAGTTATTTTAATGGGATTCCGTTGGCATCGCATTTGGTAATAGAGAACACGTTGGGGACGACAGGTGGATAAATTTCCTGTACCATGGAATCAAAGTCTACAATCACGTAGTCTCCAACCGCAAAGGTTTCGGAATTGCCCGAGGGGATGGAAACATAAGCAGGAGTGCCGTTTCCGAGGCCGGACGTGCCTTTGTCGATAACGGTTACGAACAATTGCTTTTCGTGGACCTCGGTCACTTTTGCAACAAAATGCGCCGGTGGAGTGGGTTTTTGTTCGCAGGATACAAAACTAAAAAGGGAGAGTGCGAATAGGATAGCAAGAAGCAAGGCGAAAATTTTGTTCTTTTTCATATCACGCCGCACCATTTCTTATTTGTTCAACTTTTTAAGCAGTTCGCGGAACTCGGCGCGTTCGGGATAGTCGGAGAGATCAAGCGCGTTGAGCGAGTGCAGGATGTTATCGAGGTCAAAGCCTTCGGGCAGATACTTGCTGTCGTGCAGCAGCATGCAGGTTTCAATAACCGCAATCATAAAGGTGCGGTCTGCATCGGGAGCCTTGGCGTAGTTGGCATAACCGATTTGGTAAAGGTTGGGGAATACCGATGCGGTATCCTCGGGGAGCTTGTAGTTTACGGCAAGCTCAAGCCAGTTTGCTCCCTCGGTCATAGCCGTTTCGGTCAGGGTCAATTCATAGCAAACGGTTACTTGGTGACCGGCACCTACCTCGCCTGCATCCTTGGTGTCATCGGTGAAATCTTCTTCGTTCAAAATTCTGTTTTCGTATCCAATCAAACGGAATGCCGAAACGTAGTTTTTGTCGAACGTGATTTGCATTTTAACGTCTTTTGCCACCGTGTAGAGGTTTGCAAAAAGGTCGGTGGAAAAGATTTTTTCGGCTTCTGCCGCGCCGTCTACATAGAGGTAAACACCGTTGCCGTTGTCGGCAAGGGTCTCCATCTTTTCGTCACGGTAGTTGCCTGTTCCAAAACCGAGAACAGAGAGGAAAATGCCTGCGTCGCGCTTTTCAACAATATAATTTTTGAGTTCGCTTTGGGAAGAAATACCTACGTTGAGGTCACCGTCCGATGCCATAATAATGCGGTTGTTGCCGCCCTCGATGCGGTGCTTTTCGGCAATTTGATATGCCTTTTGCAAGCCTGCCTGACCGTTTGTGGAGCCGCTTGCCTTGAGAGAATTGATGGCGGAAAGGATAGTCTCCTTCTTGCTGCCCGAGCAGCCGTCAAGCACTACGGCTTCCTTGCCCGAGTAGGTAACAATCGAGATGGTGTCCTTTTCTGTCAGTTGGTCGGTCAGGTGAGAGAATGCTTGCTTGAGCAGGGGGAGCTTGTCGGAAGAACTCATAGAACCCGACACGTCAATCAAAAATACGAGGTTATTGCCCTCTGTGGGAACGGCATTTGCCGCTTGCAAGGTCAGAGAAAAGAGCACGTTGTTCCCATTCCAAGGGCAGGGC
>JAGBSQ010000013.1 GCA_017631775.1 Clostridia bacterium
AGACCGAATGCAAAGCCGGAGTATTCTTCGGGGTCAATGCCGCAGTTAGAAAGTACAAAGGGGTGTACCATACCTGCACCGAGAATTTCGATCCAACCTTTACCCTTACACAAACGGCAACCCTTACCGCCGCAAACAAAGCAAGAAACGTCAACCTCTGCAGAGGGCTCGGTGAAGGGGAAGTGGAGGGGGCGGAAAATAATTAGCGTGCTGTCGCCAAACATCTTCTTTGCAATTACTTCAAGGGTACCCTTGAGGTCGCCCATGGTAATGCCCTTGTCAATTACAAGGCCTTCCAATTGGTGGAAGAGAGGAGAGTGAGTAGCATCCAAAGCGTCGGAGCGGTAAACGCGACCGGGGGAGATGATGCGAATGGGGGGCTTTTGATGCTCCATAACGCGAACCTGAACGGGAGAGGTTTGAGAGCGGAGCAGAATGTTTTCGGTGATATAGAAGGTATCCTGGGTATCACGTGCAGGATGATTTTCGGGAATGTTGAGCGCTTGGAAGTTGTAGTAGTCAAGCTCTACCTCGGGACCTTCGGCAATCGAGAAGCCCATACCGATAAAGATGTCCTCAAGCTCTCTTTGCGCACGGGTCAGGGGGTGAATGTGACCTGTGGGAGCAGGGGTGCCGGGCATGGTAACGTCAAGCTTTTCTGCCTTGAGTTGAGCCTCAAGAGCCTTTGCCTGTTGCTCGGTCTTCTTGGCGTTCAGTGCTGCCTCAATGGCTTCGCGAACCTCGTTTGCAAGTTGACCAACCACGGGGCGTTCCTCGGGGGTGAGAGCGCCCATACCGCGCAAAACAGCGGTCAGTTCACCCTTTTTGCCAAGGTATTTGATCTTAATTTCCTCAAGATTTGCATCGGGAGCATTGATCTGCTCGAGTGCTTCCACTTGAATTTTTGAAAGCTTTTCTTTCATTTTAATATATCTTCCTTTCCAAATGATTACAAAATGAATTCGGGCAACAAAAAAAGCGCCGTCCCACAAATCAGGACGAGGCGCAAAATTGCACACCGCGGTACCACCCGAATTTTCGGCTCAAAGCCAACACTCTGATAGGCGATAACGGTGCCTTACCGTATCGGGTTACAAGCTTGCGCGTTAGCCCGATCTGCTCCAAAGGGAAATGCACGACCCGAAGATTATGCGCCGCTCTCAGCCTGCGGCACTCTCTGTAAAAATCCGAACTCGGTCGGCGAACTTTATCATCGCATTCTGTATGACATTATATCACACTTTTTTTGCTTTTGCAAGAGATTTTTGAAAAAAACAGAGGATATTTTATATAATAAATGAAGAAATCCGCCGATTTTTCGGCGGATTTCAAAATCATTCATTTAAAATTGCAAATCAATGAGCGGAGTAATCGTATCCGGCCTTTTCCCATTCAATGTCAGGGAAGTTTGCAAAAATAGAGGTCAGCTTGCCGCTCTTGCTAATGTAGGTGTACTGCAGATAATTTTCGAGCATAGCCTCATTAAAGAGGTTGGTTACGTAATAATCCGAAGTCAAACCGGTTACAAGCTCTTCATTGTAAGAGGAAGCGTGCTTGTTGTAAAGAACGGGGATAACGGGCAGGTCAGCCAGCAGGAGCTCTTCAGCCTTGTGCAAAAGAAGAGCCTTTTGGGTCTTCCACTCATTCTTGTTGGTGGTGGGAGTAATGCCGTTTGCATCGTAAACTGCCTTAACTGCATCGTAAACAGCTTGGAAATCTTCCTTGGTCTCGTAGATGTTGAGGAAGTCGCTGTCATTTTCGCGGTCGAGACTTGCAAAGTAGGGAATGTAGTAGATTGCTTCAATCAAGTTGTTGTATTCTACGCTATCGTAGCCGGTGCGGTGAGCGCTCATCGCGTAGTCCTCAGACTTCATATCAACTGCCATACCTGCAAAGGACTTTGCAAAGCTGGAGAGTACCGAGAATGCATCGGGAGAGAATGCGGTATAGTCGAATGCAACAACCTCAAAGGTGCCGCGAGTGATGGATTCAACGAACAAGTCGTCGCAAATATCCGTCATCTTGTTTTCCTTTTCGTTTGCGATCGCCTTCAAAATGTCGTTGTTTTGAATGGTTTGAACAAGGCTAACTTCTACGTTAAAGCCGAGTTGACGCCAAGATTCGGCAATCATGTTGGTAGCTACGATATTCACGTCATCATAGCTTGCAACGTTAATGGTGAAGGAGTAGTTAGCGGGGGTAACGCCTGCGGTAGCGAGCAATGCTTGCGCTGCTGCAAGGTTTGCGGTGTTGGAAACCAAGGTGTTGTTTGCGTTGTCGCGGAAGAGGCCGGAGCTCTTGGTGGAGAAGAGCTTCTTTTGAGAAGCGCCTGCTTCAAATACGCGGTTGGGAACAAAGCCGGTTGCGGCACTTGCAAATACAACTGCATTTGCAATCGCGTTACGGTCAATAGCCAAGGAGAGTGCTTGACGAACTTCCTTGCTTGCAAACAGTGTGGAGCCGGTCTCGGTTCCGTCACTGATCATAGCGTTTTGATTGAGGTAGAGGGAGAAGGTAGACATCGAATCCGAGGTCTTTACGTTTTGCATAACGGTAGAACCGCTGTTGGTACGCATAGAGCAGGGGATGTTACCAATGTAGAAGATCTTGTTGTTTTGGAATTCGCTCTCAATCTCTTCTGCGCTCATGCGGCAGTTAACGAGCAGGCGGTGAGGGATAACAGACTCATCGATCGGATCTTCTTCGGGGTTGCGGTAGTAGTAGCTGTTACGCTCCAGAACAAAGTAAGAAAGCTTCTTAACGTCGGAGTAGGTCGCCTTTGTAAGGTTGCCCCATTCATCAAGCGCGTAGTCATCTCTTACAACCATCTTGTTGGGGTCAAGCTTATCAACCTCAACGTTGTTTTCGTCAACGTTAACGTACTTGGTCTTACCAAGCTTAAAGGGACCGCTGCAAATCATGGTAGAACCCTTCTTTGCCCAGTCGGCATCCTTTTCGATGTGGCTCTCGGGCAGGGGAGCGGTAAGAACGCTGGTCAGGTTCAAAAGGAATGCATCAACGTCGATGGGACCCTCAAAGTAGATGGTGAGCATTTTGGAGGAGTTTGCCTCAACACCGAGATCGTCAATGGTAACGTTACCTTCTTTTACTGCACGGGCATTTTTGATGTCGAACAGGAGAGAAGCACCTTCAAAGCTGTTGTTTGCATTGAGCAAACGCTTCCAGGTGTAAATTACGTTGTCGGTGGTAATGGGGTCTTTGTTACTCCAGCAAGTATCCTTAAGGAGCATTACCATTTTGTATGTATCTTTTTCGGCATCTTCAAAGTACTCATAGGTATCAACCAAAGCATTTTGAATAACACCGTTTTCATCCAACTTGAACAGCGTTTCAAACAGCAAGCTTACAATGTTGAGCGTGCTGGAGTTGTAGTACGCGTAAAACGGGTCAAAGTTGTAGATTTCATCAGTCAAATACATGGTGATCATCGGGCCCATATCGTTCTCGTCACGCTTAGCGCAAGAAGAGAAGAAGGGGATCATCATCAATACACACAAAAGGAGTGCAATGACTTTTTTGAGCATGGTAAAAACCTCCTCTTTTGAAAGAAAATAGAACCTTCGTGCTTACAGCACGCAATATACCCCTATATTATATACTAAAATTGCATATTTTTCAATAGTTTTTTCACTTTTTTGATGTATATTTTGTTAATTTTTCGGTAAATTAATTACAAAAAAAGGAGTTAGAGGGGTATAGGAAATTGAACGGCATTGAAAGAAGTGATTTGGCATGCGAGTTTGTTGGCGCAAAAACACCCCAAAACGAGGGTGTAGAATGGAAAACAAGAGAGGCTGCAGGCTTTCAAATCGGCGAGCTGATTATTGGCACAAAGGCGGCTGCCCAAAGCCTTGGCAAGCCCTGCGGTCGGTATTTGACGGTGGAATGCGGCAGAATTGACCGTTTGAGCTCGGGCGACAGCCGCGCACTTGCGCATCTTTTGGCAGGGGAGCTTCGCGGAACGGTGGCGCGCTTGACGCATAAGGCGATCGATGCAAATCTTTCGGTGTTTGTGGCAGGGCTCGGCAACGCCGATCTCACACCCGATGCCATAGGGCCGCAAACCCTGCGCCGCCTTACCGCCACACGACATTTGCGCCAATACGAGGGGGAGCTTTACCGCGCGGCAGGCTGTTCTTCACTTTCCGCGCTTGCCCCGGGTGTTCTTGGCCAAACGGGAATTGAAACGTCAGAACTTTTGCGCGGAGCGGTGAATGCCACACATCCCGACGTCATTCTTGTTATCGATGCACTTACCGCACGCAGCTGTGACCGTCTCTGCGCCACCGTTCAACTGTCCGACACAGGCATAGAACCGGGTTCGGGCGTTGGCAACCACCGCAAAGCCATCACCTACAAAAGCATGGGCGTGCCGGTTATAGCGCTCGGCGTTCCAACCGTGGTCAACTCCGCAACCTTGGTGTGGGATGCTTTGCACGAGGCGGGAATCAAGAATGAAGATCCGCATTTGCGCGAGGTTTTGGAAAAAGGGAAAAGCTTTTTCGTCTCTCCAAAGGAGACCGACCTTATTTGCGAGTGCATCGCGCGCCTTTTTGCGCGCGCCATCGGCTTAGCCTTCGCCGAGGGCTTTGTCGATACGGAATAATCAAGAAGTCTTTGGCATACAATGGGATGATTACCGCCCAAGGAGGAATAGCAATGGAGCATTATCCCGTTCTGTCACAAGCACCTGCCGCCAAGGAGTATATTCGGCTTTCACCTAAGCCTTTCGCAAAAGCCGACATTTTGGCTTTTTTCTCATTTGTTGCGCGCTTTTTGTGGCAGGCTTTGCACTTACCGCGCTTTTGCAGAATGCAGAGGGAAGCTTTCTGAAAAACAATCAAGATACTACGCCCGGGGAGACCGCACCGCCTCCCGTGTCAAATGCACCCGATGATCCCGCACCCGAGGAGATTGTCATTCCCGATGGCGCCACTCCCATTGTGACCTACGATCTTTCCTATACCGAACGCGGGATCGGGTATCTCAATAACCAAACCCAATATTCTCCAAATGTGGAGGAGCTTCTCAAGGTCGACGTTACCGCCAAGCTCACCCAAGAGCCTTTGGTGCTTGTGTTGCATACCCATACAAGCGAGGGGTATCTGCCCGATGCCGCCGCGTATCTTGAAGGAGACCTCGGTGAGATTACTTATACCGAGGACGAAGGCCAAAACATGCTCGCCGTTGGCAAAGCCTTTGTTTTGGCACTCAACAAAAACGGCATCACCGCCATTCATTGCACGGTGATGCACGATGCCGCGGGACTTTCGGGTGCGTATGAGCGCGCGGCTCAAAGCATTCGCTTCTTTCGCGAGCAATATCCAAGCATCCAATACGTTGTAGACCTGCACCGCGATGCGATCCTCACCGCCGAGAGGGAATACGTTCGCGCGGCCTCTCAAATAGAAGGGGAGAGTGTGGCACAGATCCTGCCGGTGGTTGGAAGCAACGCAGGCGGATGGGAGCATGACGCGTGGGAAGGGAACCTCGCGCTTGCCTTGCAGCTGCGCCAAGCGCTCAATCAAAACGATGCAAAAATCTGCCGTCCGATCATGATAAAGAAATCTACTTATAACCAAGAAATGGCCCCCTATGCGATCCTTTTGGAGATCGGCACGGGAGCCAATTCTATCAGTGAAGCCATAGCAGCGGCCACCCTTGCGGGGGAGGCGTTTGCCAAGGTGATTTTACGTTATTGACGGCGCAGGCAAAGTACCTCAACACCAAGCAGAGCCATGCCCAAAACAAGGCCAAAGCCAAGGCCGATAGCGCCTGTTTCCATAGCGCCGATAATGCCTACAAAGCCAACAAGGGTCAGGCCAAAGCCGATGGCACGAATGGCTACGCGAGTACGAGCAGCAGTCAAAAAAGCAAGAATAACCGAGAGAGCTGCGAGCAGAGCATCAGCAGCTTTTCTCATTTTAGAGGGTCTTGTTCCTACATTAAAATATTCTGCAAAAATATCGTTATTGGAATAAATATGTCCTTCGTTTTGATAAGAAATGTTCATTTTATACCTCTCAAATCCAAATTTGGAACTGTTGTGAGGTTATTATAGCATAGGTTTTGGCATTTGTCAATACCTTTTTTCCAAAAAAAGAAAAATTTTTTCGAAAAACTATTTACAAAATGGAAAATCCGTGTTATAATAATACCGTAAACGGAAAAAGGAGGACATTATGGAGTCTTATCTTGATAGAATTAAATTGATGAAAAACGAAAAAAAGATGACCAATGAGCAACTCGCAGAGCGCACGGGAATTCCGCTTGGAACGCTGAGCAAGATCCTTGCCGGCATGAGCGATTCTCCCAAGCTTTCCAATATTATTGCCATTTGCAACGCGCTTGATTGCTCGGTTGAATATATCGTTAGCGGCACTCCCGAGAATACCAATAACTACAGCTTGAGTGGGGAAGAAATTCGCATGATCGAATCCTGGCGTGAGCTGGATTCTTACGGCCGCGATCTTGTAGAAACCGTTATATTTAAGGAAGCGCAACGTGCCGCCGCAATGGCAGATGCAATGCCGCAATCCACTCCTGCAGTAGCCGAAAAATCTTCGGCTCGCATTCTTCCCACAATCCGTCCGCAGGGCAGATATGCCGGCGAGGTTGTTCGCACGGGCAAGCGTGCTATTCTGCTTTATGAGCTTCCCGTTTCGGCCGGTGTCGGCGTTTACCTCGATGAGGCAGAGGCAGAGAGCATCAATATTCCCGACAACGAAAAAACCGCCGATGCAGACTATGCTCTGCGCATCAGCGGCAACAGTATGGAGCCTAAGTATCGCGACGGTGACATCCTTCTCGTTCGCAACGCCGAAAGCATTGACGTTGGAGAGCTCGGCATCTTCCTTTTGGATGGCAGCGGCTTCTTTAAGGTCTTTGGCGGAGACCGCTTGATCTCTCTCAATCCCGAGTACGGCCCCATTCTGCTCAAGGATTTTGCCGACGTTCAATGCAAAGGTCAGGTTGTTGGTAAGCTGAAGCGCAAGTAAAAGAGTAGGGAAAGAGTATGCACGAAAATCATAGACAGAGAATGATGGAAAGATGTCAAAAAACAGGTTTTGATTCTTTCGCCGATCACGAGGTTTTAGAAATGCTACTCTACTATTCTAAACCGCGATGTGACACAAACGAAACGGCACACCTGCTTTTGGAGCGATTTGGGCGCATAGACAACGTTTT
Source organism: Clostridia bacterium (assembly GCA_017631775.1). The sequence continues at coordinate 7,210 of JAGBSQ010000013.1, forward strand.
TGAGGCAACTCCCGAGGAGTTGATGCAAATAGACGGCATCGGGCAGTATAGCGCGGTGCTCATGCAACTCATTCGCGAGTCAGCGCGACGCTACACAAAAGCGGTTATGCAAAGCCGCAAGCGTTATACAAGCATCCACGACGTAGCAGAGTATGCACACGCCTGTTTTGTAGGCTCCACCACGGAGCAGCTCTATCTTTTCTTATTTAATAATGGAATGGAAATGATCGATTCCATTCTGCTTGCCACCGGCGCGATTAATAGCGCCGAGATTCCCACACGTTTGATGATCGAAAAAGTGATTTTGAAGAAAGCAGCCTGCGCCATTCTCGCACACAATCATCCGCACGGAATGGCGGTGCCTTCCGATAATGATATTCAAGTCACCTATCACGCATCCGAGGTGTTGGGATTGATCAACATTCCTCTCCTTGAGCACTTGGTATTTGCCGAAAATCGCTATGCTTGCATTATGAAATCGCATTGCCGTGTTGGAATCAATTCTTCCACACCTGGTTTTGCACAGCCCAATTCCTTCCTTGTAGATCTCAAAGAGTTCTTAAAGATAGAGGACGAGAATTGCATCATTCGTGATCCGTTTGAAGAGGCCGAAGCCAAGAAAAACACCCAAAATAACTAAAAAACACAGCAAAAAACTGCCAAAACCAAAGGTTTTGGCAGTTTTTGTTTTGATTGTTTTTAGCCTATGATTGATTTCCTCACGGATTTCTTTTGTTTTATTTAAGATTTTCGTCTTGCCCCGATAGCAATCTCACAGCGCCTTGATGTCTGCCTGATTTCGGCAGTGCAGGGAATAGGCATTGCTCACCTCTTCCACCACGTTCGCCGCGGTAATTTCTTTTGCGTCGGAGTAGATTTTCGTTCGACCAAAGCTCATCTAAATCACCTACCTATCATGCTGTCATTATATTCAAATAATTTTGAATTGTCAATATAGGTAACACGACATATAGTATCGAGCATATTGCTTGACACAATATACGGTGTTAAGATGAGGGGTTGAATAAAAAAAGAGCACCCCTTGCGAGGTGCTCTTGAATTTTATTCAGCTATATTGTGATTTGACACATCAATATCTCCATTTGTGCAGCGGACGACACAATCTCCAATTTGTTGATTCCAGAGGTCCTCTGTCCACACTTTATGCCAATCTTCCATTGTTCCCTCGTAGTTGATGACATTCAAAGAAGAACAAATGGCAAATGCATACCAATTGATAGTTGTAAGACTTTTGGGGATATTGATAGTTGTCAGGGAGGTATCCCACGAGAATGCTGCATTACCAATTATATCAAGGCTATTTCCGATTGTAACGCTTGTCAAACTACCGCAAGCATAGACTGCATACTCACCGATACTTGTTACACTATCGGGAATCGTGATGCTTATTAAGTAGTCACATATGTAGAACGCGTAATCACCGATTGCAACAACTCTATACCAAGTTCCATTGTCCTCAAATACAGCAGGAATAACGAGGTTTTCGTTTGCTTCACCCTTATAGCCAACCATTGCGCGGTTTTCTTGGGTAACAGTGAAATCGGTGGGAACAATAGCCTCGGTGTAGGTATAATCGCAAACAGAGCAGGTATATGTAGTATAACCATTCTCGGTTGCGGTGGGGGGGGTTACGGAGGAGGTGTAACTGTGGCCGAGAGCGGGAATAGATTCTTGTGCTACGAGAACTTCGTTACAAACGGAGCAGTGCTTGCCTTCAGTTTTACCAGCGGTAGTGCAAGTAGGCGCTACCGCCTTGTCAATAACCTCTGTATGACCGAAAGGTTTAACGAATTCCTGCGCCTTAATAATTTCGCCACATGCAGAACAATGTTTTCCTTCGGTAAGACCTGTCTCGGTGCAAGTGGGAGCTACTGCCTTATCAATAACTTCCGTATGTGTAATGCAAGTGGTTCCATTAGAACAGATAATCTCCGTTACGGTCAATCCAATATCCCAATCTACATCTTTGTTGATAGTATTCCATTGTGCGGTGGTTCCTTCAAAAGCGATACGTTTCAAGTTTGTGCATTCTTTAAATGCGTTAGCATAGATTCTAGTGACACTATCCGGTATCGTAATGCTAGTCAAGCTACTACAACCTTCAAATGCACTATGTCCGATACTGGTTACGCTATTTCCAATCGTAACGCTCGTTAGGTTCGTGCAATCATGGAATGCATTACTACCGATGCTGGTAACACTATCCGGTATTGTGATACTCGTAAGCGAGATGCAACCGGCAAACATATTATAGTCAATTCTCGTAACACTATTAGGAATTATGATGCTTTCAAGACTCTCACAACCACTG
>JAGBSQ010000098.1 GCA_017631775.1 Clostridia bacterium
ACCCCCTTCCTCAAAAGCTTTCACACAAAAGGATGGGTTGAGAACCGTTGATAGCGGTTCTCTTTTTGTTTTGCTTTGAGGTTTGAAAAATAAAATAAACGGGATAGCAAATGCTATCCCGTTTTTGTTTTTATTTTTTCTTTTTGAACAAATTTGCAACTTTTGCAAATACAGCGCGCATACGCGCAGCAAATTTGGTTGTTGCAACTCTCCATCCGCCTCTTTTGCGAACGATGCGGTTCACAATTAAGAATGCAACAACAAGTACAACAACCGCGCCTACGCAAGGCAAAATAACAGTAACTAAGGTATTGTTATCGTTGCCGGTTTCGTAGTCGTTAACGGTTTGCGATTGGGTAAATACTGCTTCAAACACAAGGTTCTCTTCCTCACCTGTTGCAAGAGGAGGAACGTTGCCCCAACCGATAAAGGTATAAACAAAACCGTTTGCCTCTGCCTTGGTGGGGTCTTGCGGCAGTACGATCTCTTCGCCGGAATAGTACTGTGCGCTATCCCAAACCTGACCGTCTACCAAAAAGGTAACGGTATATACGATCTGCTTTACCTCAAGCGAAACTGTAGCAGGAGATGCCGGCATTTGGAAGGAAGTGCCCTCTACCACAATGGTTTTGCCATCGGCAGTTACAATGGTAGCGCCTGTTACCTTATAGCCGTAAACGCACTCCAAGGCGATGGAGACCCACTCGCCCTCGGTTGCCTTTGTAACAATTTGGGTAACGTTGCAATATTCATTTGCCACGGGAACGATGGAATAGGAATAGAGACGGCGTGCTTTAAAATCGCCCTTTGCGGTGATTTGTGTGCTCTCTTGGCGTTCCCAACCGTTTTCGGTTTGCAGATCGAAAACAGTTTCTTTTCCGCTGACTTTGCTATAAGCAAAGGTTACGGTAAGCTCGGGGAGCATCGATGCGTTTGCACCTACGTTGAAATACTTAAAATCGTAGGTTGCGATGTAGACCTCCTCGGTGGTTTGCATAATAACGGTGGGCGCACCGCAATAGATGTATGCCTGCAGCGCTTCACCTACCAAGGAGACGGAAAGTGCATCTTGCCAAACAATGGTCAGGGTCTTTCCCTGCTCTGCCGCAAGGCGTGCCGCAGTTCCTGCCGAAATAGAGGACTTGGTTGCAAGCACTTGAATTTCGGTTTCGGTATGCACGGTCTCCATAGCTACCGAGCCACTCGTTGCCAAAGGTGTTGCGCGATACTGTGCCGTATAGGTGACGTCACGGGATACGGGAGCAACCGTTTTATCCCAACCCAAAAATTCATACAAATGGGTGGAAGAAGAAATAGAAAGATCTCCTTCAAACACAGGTACTTGATCATACGCCCACTCTTGTGTTACGCTTTGTGCACCGTTTTGAATGACCCAGGTTACGTTGAACTTTTTGGGTGTGCGGATCATGCTGCCCGTGTAGGTAGCATTACCGGTAACAGGAACCACCTTGTGATCCCAACCGGAAAACTCATAGTAATAATATTGGTTTTCGCGAGAGCTGATATCTACAACGTACTCGGGAACAGGCATAACGCCGTAGTAAAGATCTTGCGTGTAAGATTGACCGTCGAGCACCCAAGTAATGGTGTACATTTGCTTGGTCAAGCGGTAACGGGGATAGAGAGAAATATTTTCGGTAACGGTGATCCACTCGGGGGCTACTGTGCCGTCGGCATAGTTCCAACCCAAAAATTCATAAACGTATTCTGCGGTGGGTTCGCGGTGGAGGGCATCGCCCTTTACTCTGCCGCCGTAGTGTACTTCTTCTTGCTTATAGATCGATCCATCGGAGTTATAGAAGGTAACGGTCTTGAGGTTTTCGATAGAGATCTTACGCTCAAGCGAAGCGGTACGTTTAATGACCTTAGAGGACGTAACGGTTGCGGGAGCTTTGAGAGTGCCCTTTAAAACCTCTTGATAGAGTGCTTCTTTGATGGCATCAAATACGGGAGCCTCCGGCTTGTCGCCAAGCTCTTTTTCGGGCTTGGGCGGGCAAGGTGTACCCGAAGGATCTTCGACAACCGTGGGGGCATTGCCGGGCTTTGCAACCGGTGTGGGAGCTTCAGGCTCTACGGTGGGTTGCGCCACTGTGGGGCGAACCGGCTTTTCAAGGCGCTCTACGGGAGCTACCTCTTTTGCGGGATAGGGGGTGTTGTTGGGATCCCAGTCACCGTCGGGAGAATAATGGATGTCTTCCAAAACCTCGCGCAAGGTCTTTTTATCCATGCGCCAAGTGCTTTCGTTGCGGTAGCCATCTTGGTCAAACGCGGTGGATACAACAAACAAATGCGCTACCAATTGGCGGTAGTGTGCCGCCTTGCCTTGGCTCTTGATGTAGGTGGAGACCAACGTATTGTCATAAAGTCCCTTTAAGGTTTTGTAAAGATCGCAAAAGTTCTTTTCAAGTGCATCGTAGTTTGCAATGTAGTATTCATAGAGCGCTTTATTCTTTTGGTACTCGGAGCTCCACTTTTTGGTGCGCAGGGTGTTGTATTCCTTGAGCAAAACGCGTAAATTTTGGGTTGCTTCGCCTGCCAAAAGGATATCCGCCTTGTTGCCGCCCGCCTTGATCAGCAGATCCTGCTTATCCAAAACCTGCGTAACGGTGCTACCCTTGATATCGTTGTACATACACCAGCCGTTGCTATCTTTTTTAAAGACGGTTTCGAACATAGAAAGCTTTGCTACCGCCGCGCTGTAAACCTTATAATATTCTACGTACTCGGCATAGGGCTTTTCGTTGTCCTTATAGGCTTGTTCTTTTACAAAATACTCTTGCCACTGGTTGTAGGCATCGAGCTCGACTTGGTATGCATCAAGATCGTTCAAATAGGTGTTGTAAGCAGACACAAGACCGTCATAGATCGCCTTTTGAGCAAGGTAATTTGCAAAGTCTGCTTCCCATTGCTTATAGTCATTATAGGCCTTGTGTGCGGCTACAAGCGCCGTGTATTCTTCAACCGCTGCGCGGTAGTTGCTCATTTCCTCTACCGCAAGGTGACCGACCTCGTAGGCTTCGCTAGCGAGTGCTTGAATAATGCTTTGCGAAATTTCAATTTCGCAGCCGTATTCCACCTGCATAGTAAAGTCGCCGGAGTGGTAGCAGTTTTCAACCTGCGCTATGTAAACACCGTTTTCCTCGAGCAAGTCGTAACGAACGCCTTCGAGCATAAAGAATTCGGGGATCCATTTAACAAGCAGACCGTTTACTGCCGTGTACGTGTGAGCTGTAACGGTAACGGCAAGGGTTCCCTTATCGCCATCGTACTGTGTATCAACGCTGCTGCTGGGAATAAAATCGCTGTAAGAAAGAGCCAGCTCATTGGCATTCCAATACAGCAATTCACCCTCGGTGGGGGTGCGACCAAGCAGAATTTGATAAAGATCTCCGGCAGAAAGCGTCACAGCACTCTCCATGGCCGGATTGGAATAATCTAAGGAAGGTATTTCGCGGCTCTCAGCCGACATAGGAAGAATCGCTCCGCAAAGCATAACTGCACACAATAAAATAGACAAGAGCGCAGAAGCGATATAACTACGTTTTGTTTTCATACAAGACCTCCGTTCAAGAGTATATTGTCATACCTAATTATCATATCATATTTTTCGACAAAAGTCAAGCATTTTGGGTATTATGGCAAGCTTTGGCAACCGAGAATGCCTCCCCTCCCTGCATTTGCCCCTCGTCATTCCTCATTTGTGAACAAAATGTAAATCTCGAAAATATTTTATACAATCACTTGACAGCATCACGAGTTTGTGATATTATATAATCACAATCATACCGACAGTGATCGGAAGAAAGGAGATTATTAAAATGATTGTTTTATTTGTACTCGCCGTTCTGATTTTTGTTGCCGCTCTGGCAACCATCTTTGCCGCCAAAAAGATAAACAAGCCCCTGCTACGTGGCGTGTTGCCTACCTTGCTTTTGGTGTTTAGCGTATTGCTTGCAGTTGTAAGCTGCGTGCGCACCGTTCCCACGGGTCACACGGGTATTGTAACCACCTTTGGTAAGGTTGAGGACATCACCTATGAGGCAGGCGTTCACTTCTGCGCTCCTTGGCAAGAGGTTGTTAACATGGACAACAGAAACCAAAAATCCTCGGTAGACCTTTCTTGCTTCTCCTCGGATATTCAAGAGGTTAGCGTTACCTACACCATCAACTATCAAATTTCCAAAACAAACGCGCAAACCATTTATAAGGAAATCGGCATCAGCTACTACGACGTCATCATCGCTCCCCGTATTCAAGAGGCCGTAAAGAGCGAATTTGCAAAATATACCGCAGAGGAACTGCTCAATATGCGCTCCAAGCTCTCGGGCGACATTCGTACCCTTTTGACTACACAACTCGAAAACTATAACGTAGTCGTAATTGACGCGTCTATCGAAGACCTCGACTTCTCCGACACCTTTACCGATGCCGTTGAAGCAAAGCAGGTAGCCGAGCAAAAGAGCAAGCAGGCAAAAATTGAACAAGACCAAAAGAATATGGAAGCTGCCGCTGCTGCAGAGCGTGCCGAAATTGAAGCAAAAGCAGAGGCCGCCGTGGCAAAAATTGCCGCTGAAGCAGAGCTTGAGGTTGTAAAAATTCAAGCAGACGCTGCCGAATATGCAGGTCAAAAGGACGCTGCCGTTATCGGTCAAGTGCGCGATATTCTTGCAAAGGATCCCACAAAGTTGGACGATGAGGATATGCACAATCTTCTGCTCTATTACTACATTCTGCAATGGAACGGCGTTCTCCCCGAGACCTATTTCAGCAACAGCGATTTTTACAGCATGCTGGCCGCTCTTGGCAGCGGTGCTCTTGACGGTACCCTTCCCGAGACGGAAATCCCCACAGACCCCCCCGTTACCCCTTAACAAAATATGAAAACAAAAGGCGGAGAGTCTCAATGAGGCTCTCCGTTTTCCCTATTATCTTGACGGATGCTCGCATCCTACACCTCATCCGTCACTCGTCGCCCAGCGACGTTTGACACCTTCCCCTCAAGGGAAATGCTTATATATTTCTTCCCTCGACAAACACCCCCTCTTAGAAATCAGGGTCTCGGCGGCCCCTTATTTCTCGCGGCAGCAAAAGCAAGCGGTACGCTTGCGCCGACCGTGTGTCCGTGGCTATTGAGTTCTTTCTGGTGATTTCTGTTAGAGCGCTTTTTGGAAGGGGTACGGGGGAACGCTTTTTCTCGTGAAAAAGGTTCCCCCGTAATCTCTTTTATTCAACTATCTTTCTCGCTTCGGTATAATAGCGTTTGTCGCGCGCGGAACCCATAGAAAAGGTCTTGCGCGGAAGAACGCCCTCTTTTTCGATGGCGTCAAAGAGCTCGCTCTTGCCCATGCAACCGTAAAGGAAGCCGCAGGTTTTGCCGTCCTCGCACAGGGAGAAAAGCTCTTCCTCATCGTGGATGTAATCGATAACGGCATTCTCTTCGCCCACAAGATAGGCATCGAGGAATTGTTGCACCGTTCCAACGGCAAGCGCGTGCGGCGGTTGCTCGGCAACCACAACCTCGCGGCAATCACCGCAAACAAAGGTGATTTCTTGCGGCGCGTTGTTTGCATTTTGATGTACGGGATTGGCAAGGTATGCCTTAAAATCAGCCAACAGTTGCGCGGCATCAATACCCTCGACCGTGCGGAAGATGGGTTCAAAAACGAGAGCCTCACTGTGAATATTCATCACCTCGCAAAGTGCATAGCGGTTGCACTCGGTAGGAGAGAGCGCGCGGCAAGCCTTTGCGGTTGCCAGAGAGTGGTTTCCGTCACCAACGGCGAGCGTAATGCCGCCGTGAAGGTCGCCCAAAGCCTCGATTTTTTGGCAGATTTCTTCGTGCATTCCCTCGGGAATGAGATAACCGCAGAGGTGTCCGCCACCAAGCATCAGTTCAAAATCATAAAGCTTTTGCATTTTTCCGCTCGCGGCAAGCTTGGCAAGGGGCTCAACAATGGCGCGTGCGGTATCATCCATCAGCATCAAAATATGAGGGAGCTCGAGGGTGGCGTTTTTGCGAATTTCCACACGGGGCGGAATACGCTCAAGCACCGTTTTTTCGGTGGCGCGAATGCGCGAGGTCGATCCCTCGTTGTAATCGTATGCATCAAGATCG
>JAGBSQ010000099.1 GCA_017631775.1 Clostridia bacterium
GGGGAACTTCTTTTAAGAAGTTCCCCCCTGCATTCTCTTCAACAACTTTCTTAGCGCGCGGGGTCTTGGTGGTGCCCACGCGCTCGCGAGAGCAGGCGAGTCGCTTTGCGATCGCCTCTACTGTCCATAGGTAAACTGCCGATTACAGTAAGTGTCTGAGGAACTGTAGGGAAACATTCCCCATTAGCAAAAAAACTTCCTTGTAGGAAGTTTTTGGAGAGGGTGTGGGAGAAGCCTTTTTTCAAAAAGGTTCTCCCACATCTCGTTCCTCTTATTCTAAATACAGAGCATCCGCGTTGAGGAACGCGTGAGCGCTCAAGCGAGAGTCAGTGGGGATGGTGCGAGAGGCACCGCATTTTTTGCAGGTGACGCGCACGCCATCGGAGGTGATATCGACCTCATAATCGCGACCGTTGTCGTCGGTGGGGCACTTGCAATAAATCTTGCCCTCGGCATCCATATCGTGAATAACGAACATCACAATATCCAAAATTTGCGGGTCGGGGAGCATATCCTCATCGTCGAGAATTTCCTCGGGAGGCGTCAAGCCGTTCTTTTCCATCATATCAAGGAGTGCAAGCTCGGAGCGCGCGATCTCGCCCTTGACCAGATTCATTTCGCCAAAGAAAGCGAGGGGAAAATCCGATGCGTAAGGGCAGGAAAGAGAGAAGATATCCTTGCCGTAAAAGAGAGAGGCGTTCACGGTAAAGATGTGAGGCGTTGCACAAAGCATGCAGGGAACAGTCAGGCGAATTTTTTCATCCTGCGAAGAAACAATGGTCATTTCGCTTTTGCCGCAGGTGCATTTGAGTTTGACCATATCGGCAGAAAGAGAAAAAACGTTTACTGCGCTAATAACACCGGCACCGCAGTGCGGACAACGGTAGGCAACCGTTGTGTGTTTAGAATCAAGAATCATCACACAAAATTCCTTTTTTAAAAGTTTTTAATAGTCAATACAGTATATGTATCAAGTTGCAAAATGGCACGGAGAGTTCCGTGCCATTTTGCGGATAAAATGTTTTATTTTGCATCAGCGGTTGTGGTGGTGATAACACCTTCAACCTTTGCCATAGCCTCGTCGTTGATCTTGTAATCGCCAACAAGAGTTTTGATGTGTTCTTCAAACGCTTTGTTTACCCAACCGGATCTTGCGTTGCGAGTCCAAGCTTGTTCGCTGGAGGAGAATACTGCAAGGTAGTAACCCTTACCGTCGGCGGTCTTAATGATTTCTACGTCATCAGTTTTGCGGTTAGCATCAAACAGCCAGTTCTTGAGGTTTTCGTCGGTGATGTCGGACTTAACCATATCAACGCTGATTGTGGGGGAGGTGGTAACAACGTAACCGGGAGCGTAGCCTTCTTCATTATTGTCGCCCATTTCTTCTCTGTGCTTGAAGGAAGTGAACATATCGAGCAGATCGTAGCCGGTCAAACCGTTGAGCTTCTTGAGAGCCTTAACAGCATCCTTTTCGGTCTCATAGAGTTGGTATGCAGCGTAAACGGTGAGTTCTTCATCGTTCTTTTGTGCTGCAGGCTCGTCTACGAGGTAGAAGGTAAGGCTGGTAACCTTGTTGTTGCTGTCAACGTTTGCAATAAAGGTTAAATCGTCCTTAACGCGCTCAAAGGTGCGGGTTGCGGCGTTGTCGCCTTCAGCTGCCTTAAACTCGCCCTTAAAGAGCCAATCTTGGTAAGAACCCTCGGTGATGGAATCGGGGTACTTGATTTCGGTGGAAGTTTCCTTAAAGGAAGAATCCAACTTGGATTTGATAGAACGGAAATAGCTGTAGTATTCGCTGTCCTCAAAGAGGTTGTATTCAACCTTGCAGGAGAGAGCAGTGGTGTCGATCTCGGTGATCTTGAATACGAAGGAAGTGCCGTTGTCATCTACTTGATAGTAGGTGTTAGCGGTAAGAGTGATAGAAGTGGTGGAGCTACCGTTGGGGTAGATCTTATCGATGATTGCTTGAGGAGCAGTGTTGGTTTCGTCTGCAGCCTTTGCAGCGGGCTTGGTGATGGTTACGGGAGTGCCGCTCCAAGTTTCGGTAGAGTTAGCAGCCTTGAGGGCGTCGAGCTTTGCCTTAGCGAGGTCATCAGCAGACTTGTAGGTGGTGGTGTTCTTTCTGCCTTCTGCAAGCAAATCAGCAATGATTTGTTCTGCAAAAGTCTTGGTTTCTTCTTGCTCGTCCTTGGTGTAGGTGTACTTGAGTTGTTCTTCGTAATCTGCAAATACGTATTCCTTAATTGCAGCGTGAACGGTGTTGGTGTGATCGTGACCCTCGTGGCCCTCTGCATCCTTTGCAGGAACGGGAGCAACGTAAACGAGGAATACGCGGTCGTTCTTACCGGTAATTACGGTAACGGTATCAGCGTTCTTGGAGCTGAAGATATATTCGTAAACCTTGCTGTCGCAAGAGGTCTTGAATTCCTTTTCGAGGGCAGCGGACTTGGTGTAGGTCTTAACGCCTTCAAAGCCGAAGAGCTCTTCGAGCTTGTTTTCAAGAACTTCGGGGTTGCTGTCAGCCTTAGCGGTCAGGAGAGCGCCCTTATCTTGGTTTGCATATCTGTTGAGAACGAGCTCCTTGAAGTTTTCATCCATCAACCAGTTAACAACCTTTTCTTTAAAGGCATCAACGGTCATGGAGTAGAGAGGAGCTTCTACTTTGCTTTCGAGCAGGTAGAGGTTGAATTCAGCCTCAAAGCTTGCAAGCAGGGAAGCGAAGAAATCGTCGGTGAAGCTTACGTATTGAATGGTGATGCCGGTTTGTGCGCCGCTTTCGTCCTTGGTGATATCAACAACCTTAACAACGTAGGAGAGAGTGGTGTCGTTTACGGTAAAGTTCCAACCAACAACAGGGTTTACGTCTTTAGCGTAAAGGGTATCGAGAATGGACTTGGGAGCAGTGTTGGTATCGTTTTGTGCAACGGGCTTGGTGGTAACAACTTCAACAACGCTACCGGGCATGAGCATGGTGTTGTCTGCATTGAGTTGAGCAAGCAGGTCAGCAGCCTTTTCGTTATTGGTCTTGTAGTCAAGGGTGCTTTCAGCAGCAACGATAGATGCGTTCAGAGCGGCGTTGATGAGAGCGATAGTAGAAACCTCTGCATCGTTTACGTCGTCGATGAGTTGTTGCTCGTAGTCAGCGTAGTTGTATTGCTTAACTGCAATGGTAGCTTCGGTTGCGGTGGAGCTTTCCTTGTAGTAAACCAGGTAAGCGCACTTTTCGCCGGAGATTGCAGCAAAGGTGCCTGCCTTGTTAGCGGTGCCGAAAATGTAATCAGCAAGAGCATCGATCAGCTCGGGGGAGTAGGTGTACTCACCGTCCTCGCCGGTGGTTCTTGTGTACTTAACAGTCTCGGTAAGGCCAAGCTCTTGGAGCTTTGCGGTCAGAGCTTCGTCCTTAAGATCCATAACTGCAAGACGGTCAACGTTAGCATAGTGCTTAGCAACGGTGCTTTCAAAACGTTCAGCCATGAATTCATCGGTGAAGAAGTCACGCATCATTTGAACGGTTGCACCGGTGTAGGAGTAGTACTTGGATTGGAAGAAGCCCGCGGGGTTCTTCAAAATGTAGTCTTGGAGAGTGTTTTGGTCGGGATCATCTTGAAGATTGAAGGACATATAATCGCTGTACTTGGAGTACATGATCATAACCTTTGCAGCAGCTTCGATGTCAGAGGTCTTAAATCCTTCGCCAACATACTCGGTGAGGAAGTTCTTGAAGGGGATACCGCTCATAGCAAAGCCGAGGTTTGCATAAATGTTTTGTACCCAAGAAACAACGTCATCAACGTCCTTCTTGTCATTTGCATCAAACTTCAAGCCTGCCTTTTCAGCAGCGTCTGCACCTGCAACGATCTCAATGAGGTAGTCCTCGATGGAGTAGAGACCGGAGTTGAGAACTTCTTTGGTGTAGTAAGCTGCCATGGTAATACCGTACAGGTCGGGGGATTGGTATTGAGTGATGATCTCGCTCTTGCTACCGCCAAAGTATTGTTGGTAGTAAGCGTTTTGCCACTCATAGCTTGCCTGTTGGTACATGGTTTGCCAAAGAATGAAGGTTGCCATTTGTTGGTTCATATCATACTTGCCGGTCTTACTCTCAACAATAATACGACCGCGCAAAATAGCACCGCCGCTGATAACGGCAGAAACGATAATGCCGGCGAGAACTGCTACGAGCAGAGCGATGCAAAGCGCACGTTTAGCCCAAACAGGCATTACAAATTGCTTTTTAGCTTTGTTTTGTTTTTTGGGGGCTCCAACGTTGTTTTCAACATGGAGTGTTCTGTTTCTTTTTCCTTTTCCCATGGTTGATGTTCCTTTCTTTTTTACGGTATGAACAGAGTCATAGCGCACATAAAGATATTATAACTTTTTAGTGTGAAAAACTTGTGTCGTGATTATGAACAAAAGTGAAACTTTATTTATAAAAATGATATTTTTTTGAATATTTAATCACTTTTATTAGACATTCATAATAATCGGCAAAATCATAGGTTTGCGGCGTGTTCTGCTGTAAAGAAATTTGGTAAGATCGTCATTGACACGGCGCTTGAGCTTTGTGCGGTCAACACGCTCGCGACGCTCCAAAATACTCATGATCGAGTCGAAAGCAACAGCGCGGACCTCGTCCATAAATTCCTCCGCTTCGCGAACGTAAATAAAGCCGCGGGAGATGATTTCGGGGCCGGAGAGCAGTAGGCGTTCCTCGGTATCAACGGTGGCAACCACAACGATCAAACCGTCCTGCGAGAGGTGTCTGCGGTCGCGCAAAACGATGTTTCCAACGTCGCCAACGCCATATCCGTCTACCAAAATTTTGCCTGCGGGTACGTCACCCACAAAGCGGGCGTTTTTCTCGTCAATTTCAAGCACGCGACCGATCTCGGAGATGAAGATGTCCTTTTCCTTCATGCCCATGTAGCGGGCAAGGTCGCGGTTTGCCGCGAGATGACGGGACTCACCGTGAATGGGCATATAATATTGCGGTTTTGTGAGAGCCAGCATCAGCTTGATCTCTTCTTGGCAAGCATGTCCGGAGACGTGGAGCTCGGCACCGGCTTCGTGCAAAACTTCAACGTTGTTTTTGGAAAGCTCGTTGATAATGCGACCTACCAGCTTTTCGTTTCCGGGAATTGCCGAGGCAGAAAGCACGACGACGTCGTTTGAGTCGAGGGATACCTGCGCGTGATCCGAAAAAGCCATGCGATAAAGTGCCGACATCGGTTCTCCTTGGCTACCCGTTGTCACAATGGTCACCTCGCCCGGTTTAAAGCGTTTGATATCATTGATATCAACAAGAACGCCCGAGGGGATCTTCATATACCCAAGCTCGGTTGCCGCGCTTACAATGTTGAGCATGCTGCGACCGGTAATGGCAACCTTGCGGCCGTGCTTTGCGCTCGCATCGATGATTTGCTGAACACGGTGCACGTTTGAGGAGAAGGTTGCAATGATGACGCGTTTTTTGGGGTGTGTTGCAAAAACGCTTGCAAGGGAGGTGCCAACCGTTTTTTCGGAGGGCGTGTGGCCGGGGCGTTCTGCGTTGGTCGATTCGCACATCAGCATTAAAACGCCGCGACGTCCAAGCTCACCAAGACGAACGATATCCATCATTTCGCCGTCGATGGGGGTGGTGTCAAGCTTAAAGTCACCCATGTGCAAAACGGTGCCCAAAGGGGTGTGCAAAGCGATTGCGCAAGCATCGGCAATAGAGTGGTTGACGTGAATAAATTCGGCAGTAATGCTGCCGAGCTTAACCGTATCTCCGGCATTTACCACGCGCAAAATCGGTTTTGCGGGCAGGGGATGCTCCTCAAGCTTGTAGCGAATGATCCCAAGCGTGAGAGGTGTGCCGTAAATGGGAACGTTGATGCTTCTCAAAAAATAGGGGATTGCACCAATGTGATCCTCATGTCCATGCGTCAAAAGAATGCCGCGAATGCGGTCCTTGTTCGCTTCCAAGTAGGAGATGTCTTGAATAACGAGATCAATACCCGGCATATCGCCTTCGGGAAAGCCGAGACCGCAATCAATCACAACAAGGTCATCGTTGTATTCAACAACCGTCATGTTTTTGCCTATTTCGCCAATTCCGCCCAGGGGGATTATGCGAATTTTGCCTGCCACAGTTCCTTTTTTCTGTTTTCTTGGCATAGTAGGTTTCAAATTTCCTTTCTATTAGAATATGCTCCAAGGGGAGCGTTTTTTTAAAAATGAATTGTCAAAAAAGGCCGTTTTTACGCTACTGTATGCAAAAAAGCGCAACAAAACGAGGCCTTGCACCCGACGCGGAACACGCACATCCACGCCGATCAAGGCATTTTTTAAATTTGATAAAACGATCTGCCGCACGCAAAAGCCGTCGGGCAGATATCCAAAACGGTCACAAATTGACGTAGCCATTATATCATATAAATGATATAAAGTCAATAGAAAAAGCACAAAAATCTTTCGACCTCAAAAAAGCAATACCGCCATAAGAATGCTCAAAACGACCCCGCAAATACTGCCTGCGGCAAAAAAGAGCCATCGGTTGCCCTTTGGCTTTTGTGCGACAGAAAAATTGGGAGCCGTTTCGGCAAGTATGCGATTGGCTTCCTTCAAAATATCCTGACTTTTTTGCTCGTTTTGCGCATTTTTGCGAAGCACAAAATAAGCTTCGTCAAAATAGCGACTGTCGCACGTGCGAACAACGATCATTTGCTTTCGTGCACCCTTTATCATCTAAATTCTCCTTTTTGTGTTTGAAAAGAGTATTTGACGTCTCTTTTTCAAAAAAACCACACTCTGCACAAAAAGCAGGAGAAAAAGATGCAAAAAAGCATAACTGCCGTAGCAATGGGGAGAGCAGACCCCGAGCGCTTGATGCCGACAGAGGAAAAATAGACCGAAATGATATAGACCATCGTATCGGAGGTGGCAAAAATAACCGATGCGCAAAGACCGGTCAGGCTGTCAGGTCCCACGCGATCCAACAGCTCGGCAAAGGAGGCGGTCGAGGCACTCCCCGAAAAAGGACGTGTCAAGAGCAGTGGCAAAAGCTCCGCCGGAACACCGAGCGCATTGAAGAGCGGAGAAAGCAGGCGGGAGAGCAGGTCCACTGCACCGGAGGCGTTCAGCATAGACACTCCAACGATCAAGGCACAAAGGGTTGGGAAGAGCTTGATCGAGGTTTGCAAGCCTTGGCTCGCTCCCTTCAAAAAAGAGTCGAAGCGGTTCTTTTTGCTGAAGAAAAAGAGGAGTCCGACGGCACCTAAAATGAGTGGGATCGGGAGTGCTGAAATCAGATCGATCATCTTCTTTTTGAAGCACGTGTGCACGAAAAACGCCTACGTATGCGCAAAAACGAGGTCAAAAGCAGTGAAAAAGCAACGCATACTATCGATGTGATCCATACGGGGATCATAATGCAAAACGGGTTTTGTGAGCCTGCCGCGCGCCGCAAAGCCAAAAGATTTGCAGGGACAAAGGTCAGCGATGCCGCGCTCAAAACTGCCAAGGTGATCTCCTCACCATCTGCCTTCTCGGGGTGAGGATTGTGGCGTTGCAGCTTTTGCATAGCGGCAATTGCAAAGGGCGTTGCGGCATTGCCAACTCCTAAAAAATTGGCACTGAGGGTGGCACAAATTTCTTCATAGCCTTCATCGGTTTGGTAGGCTTTGGGAAATACGTATCGCAAAAAAGGCGCAAATATGCGCGAAATCTTCTTCATAATTCCGCCATCCAGCAGCACCTGCATCACTCCACCCCAAAGGCACATCATGCCAAGCAAGGTCAGTGTAACCTCTACGGCTTTTTGTGCACCGTCGGGAACGGCGGCTGCTACTTCGGGCAACCGCCCGCACAGCACTCCAAAAACGAGTGAGAGCGTGCAAAAAGCTCCAAAAATTTTTCCCAGCATATAACCTCCACGTTCTTCCATACGTCCCAAAAAGCAAAAAGGACTTGACAGAAGGCAAAATATGGTATATAATATCAATAGCAAAAGTCGAGTGCCGTCAAACGGTGCCGAAAAAACATAAAACGCCACGAAAAGAGGATTACATCATGAAATCTACCGGAATGGTAAGAAAAGTAGACGAGCTTGGCAGAATCGTTCTGCCTGCCGAAATCCGTCAAAGCATGGATATCAGCGTACGCGACGCGTTGGAGATCTTTACCGACGAGGGCCGCATTATTTTGCAAAAATATGAACCTTCCTGCGTGTTCTGCACCAACGTAGATGGCATCACCATTTACAAAAACAAGCGCATCTGCGCCGATTGTCTTGCAGCACTCAAAGAGGTTTGATCCATTAAAAAGCCTTCTGCTTTGTCACATTGTATGAGGCGGAACGGAAGAATATGAAAAAAAGCCCCGGGGGCACCGCGCTTTTGCGCGGTGCCCCCGGGGCTTTGCCGTTTAGCAATGGCCGCATCAGCAGGTGAGCAGAATGATA
>JAGBSQ010000100.1 GCA_017631775.1 Clostridia bacterium
AGGTGTTCTTCTCCAACAAAAATCAGTATCTCTACCGTTATCCTTACGTTTCCGATACCTTCCTTCTCAACGGCGTTGACGTTTCTCGCGCAAAGATCGTTGTAAACAAAGAGGGAAGCGAAAAGCAATACGCGCAAATCCTTTCAGATAAATCCTTGGAGCTTTGCGGCCGTCGCCCCACAATTGTAACCGATGCCGAGGTTGTAGAGGGTGATGATCTGATCATCATTGGCCCCTCCGCACACGTTCCTGCTTTTATGCAAACAGAATGGGATGCCGCCAAGCAAACTACCGAGGGTCAATTTTCCTATTACATCAACAACACAGAAAACGTTGTTTGGATTAACACCGACGTGCTTGAAGGGTACAGCGCCATAAACCGTGAAATTATCCCGCGAATTCAATCCAACCAAACTGCAATACTTTCTTTCGACACAGGACTTGTTACCGTACCGGAGATCTTCTCGGTTATGAGCTTTAACGTCTTTGTAAGTCAATTTAACGATGCACGTGTTCAACGTGTAGTAGATACCATTCTCGAAAATGCGCCCTCAGTGTTTGGTGTACAAGAAGCAAGTATTGCTTGGATGACAGTTTTAAAATCCAAACTCAATAACCTCTACGCCTCTGTTGGCGTTGGCCGCGACTGGGGCGGCTTGGGCGAGCATAGTGCTATCTTCTATCGCACAGACAAATTCAGACTAATTCAAAGCGGCACCAAATGGCTCTCCGACACTCCCAATGAAGAAGGCACCTATTGTACGTATATCGATCCCGAAACCGGCACCACACACCGCGCAAACTTCCCGCGTATTATGACCTACGCCATTTTGGAGCGCAAATCCGACGGTGTTCGCTTCCTTTACGTCAATACCCACCTCGATCACAACGGCAATAACAGCCACGAGATTGCAGAGGGCGTAAGACAAAGACAAATTGAAATTTTGATTGCAGAGATCAAAAAGCTGGGCGATCTGCCCACCATCGTCACAGGTGACTTTAACGTTAGCCCCGAAGCATCTGCCTACACCACAATGATCGGCGCAGGATTTTTGGATTCTTCTCATATCGCAAAAGAGGGCGAAATCAAGCCTACCTACAACAATTTGCAAAATGATTACGCAGGTGCCATTATCGACTACATTTTTGTTTCTCCCGAACTCAAAGATGCGGTTGACACCTACACCGTTTGCCCCTCTAAGCGTGACGGACAGTGGATCTCTGACCACAATGCAATCATTGCAACCCTTACCTTACCCACCCCCGAGGTAAAAGAATAAAACAAAATGGCGCGTTCTCCAAATAATGGAGAACGCGCTTTTTTCTTTAAAAACAAGGGAAACCTTGTGCTTTTTGGTCGAATTTTGTGCAATTTTGCCCTTGTTATGGGGCAAAAAATGTGCTATACTGTTGCCAAAGAGAATTTGGAGGTTTTTGTTATGAAAGTAAAAGAAACACTCAAAAAGTATGCAAAGCGCTATTTTATTGATGCAATGAGCGCAATGGCACTCGGCTTATTTGCATCACTTCTCATCGGTACCATTTTCAATGCCATTGGCATGATCCCCGGTCTTTCGGTTATGGCTACCATCGGCAAAGGCGCGCAAGGCGTTGCGGGAGCGGCTATGGCAGTTGCAATCGCGCTCTCCCTTAAGGCAGATCCGCTCGTGGTCTTTACTTGTGCCGCAGTTGGACAAATTGCCAACGCAAGCGGTGGGGCAGGGGGACCCTTGGCGGTTCTCTTTATCGCCATTATCGCCGCCGAGGTCGGACAGCTTGTTTCCAAAAAGACCAAGGTCGATATTCTTGTCACTCCTTTTGTAACACTCCTCGTGGGTGGACTCCTTGCGGTGTTCTGCGCCCCCTATATCGGACAAATTGTTGGATACGTCAGCAACTTTATCGGCTGGGCGACCACACAACAACCCTTCCTCATGGGCATCATCGTTTCGGTCGTTGTTGGCGTTGCTCTCACACTCCCCATCAGCTCGGCAGCCATCTGCGCAGCCATTTATCTGACGGGTATGCCCGCATTTGATGCGGCAGGCGAGCTCATCGCGCGTGACTACGCAGGTCTCGCCCTTGCGGGCGGAGCGGCAGTTGCGGGATGCTGTGCGCAAATGGTCGGTTTTGCCGTTATGAGCTTTAAAGAAAACAAATGGGGAGGACTCGTCTCCCAAGGATTTGGCACAAGTATGCTCCAAATGCCCAACATCATCAAAAATCCTCGCATTTGGATTCCTGCAACCCTCACAAGCGCCATCACAGGACCTCTTGCAACCTGTGTGTTTGGAATGAGAATGTACGGCGCGGCAATCAATTCGGGAATGGGAACCTGCGGTCTGCTCGGTCCCATCGGTATCATCCTCGGCTTGTTTGGCGGAAGCTACCCCGAAACGGTCACCGCCCTTGAGTGGATCGGACTCGTCCTCATCTGCTTCATTCTTCCTGCAGTTCTAACACTTATTTTCAGTGAAATTCTTTATAAAATCAAATGGATTAAAGACGGAGATTTAAAACTGTAAAATGAATACCAAAACAAGGATGGACGACCGTTTGGCGTTCATCTTCATAAAATTTACATTTACAACATTGACACCAAACCTTCACCTGTTGTATAATAATGCCATAGAAAATCTATCCGCACATACATAAAAACTGTAATTACGAATAAGGAGCAGGAACGGTATGGGATATATAATCGAAGCAGGTAAGCTGACCCTGACAAATGGATCGTTTGTCAGAACAATGGAGCTTCCAACAGTAAGGGGAAAATATCTATTAAAAGAATATCGACCAATGGAAGGCGAATTTCTTTTCTTTGAACCCGAAAGCGATGAATTTGCCTTTGAACTTGGCGGCGTGCTTTATACGGGTGCTACCGGCTGGAAACTTTTGGACATAGTAGAACCCCAAAATTTGGATGCCGGAGAGGGCATTACAGTCTCTTTAGAAGCATTGGATCAAAAAGTTAAAGTATGGCTTACATACGTTTGGTATGGGCAGCTTCCTTTTGTACGCAAAAATCTCACCGTACAAAACTGCACAGATGCCGAACTGTGTCTGGAATCGGTAGACGTAGAAAAATTCGCCATAACGGGATTTTGGGCTCCCACCTACAGTTGGATTTTGAGTGATTACGGAAGAAAGAAATCCATTGGCCCCTATCTGGGCAATCTGCAAGATAGTCTTATCCTTGTTCATCATCCTGATTGGGAAGCCGGAATTGTATTGGGAAATGAAGCCCCCGGTGTTCTCAAAGGTGCATCCGTATGGTCACGGAGCAGAGAGATCACCTTAGGTCTTACGCATAAAGACGAGGATTATCCCTTTAGAAAATATTTGGCGAGCGGCGAAGTCTTTGTTGCATCAGATGTCTTTACCGGAGTATACAACCATCAAAAGGATACTCATATCGTTATGAATCAAATGGTTCAGGACTACGTGCGAAAATATATGGGTATCCGACTCACTCAAATTGAGGAGCGACCGATATTTGTCTACAACACCTGGCAGCCTTTTGAATACGACATTTCAGAACAGTTGATAAAAGAGACTGCCGAAGCTGCGGCACAGGCAGGCATCAAGGAATATGTCATCGACGACGGATGGCAAGATTGTTATGGAGACTGGGGGATCGATTATAAAAAGTTCCCCAATGGACTCAGACCCGTTGTTGACCATATCAAATCCTTGGGAATGAAAGCGGGCGTGTGGGCCAGTATCGGAACCGCATCTCCCCAAAGCAAGGTATATCGGGAGCACCCCGAATGGTTCCTCAAAAACAAGGATAGCGAAGATTTCTCTTTGCTTGGCGGCGGAAACAGCAAACGTACCGCTTGCTTTTCTACCGGTTGGTCGGATTATATTACCACCGTACTGGAGAGATTGGTGGATGAGTACGGTTTTGACTACCTGAAGTTGGATTTTTCCGTTGTTTCAAGCCCATACCGCTATAACAAAGAAGAAGCGGGATGCTATTCCTGCAATCATTCCGCGCATCGGGATCGGGAAGAATCCATGTGGGTAAATTATAACAAAATGTGGGAAGTCTTTGACAAGCTTCACAAGGGCAGACCAAATCTGTTTATTGACTGTACCTTTGAAACCATGGGGGGATTGCAGCTCGTGGATTATGCAATGCTGAGGCATGCAGAAGGAAATTGGCTTTCTAATTTCTTCGGTGATATAGGTGAAAAAACAGACCTGCGAATCAGACAAATGGCATGGTGGCGTTCTCCTGCAATGCCCGCTACCTCTTTGGTAATAGGAAATGCCCACATTCAGGATATAGGATATGAAAATCACGTGCGTTCTTTAGCGGGAGCGTTGCCAATTCTGCTTGGAGATCCCAGACAAATATCGGAACAGGATAGAGAAGTATTATGCAAATATTCTGACTGGCTTGCAAAAATGGAGCAAAAACACAATATTATGCTCTACCGTCAGGATCTTCCCGGGTATTTTGAACCTGCCATAGGTGGTCACGATGGATTCGCCCGTATCAATCGAGAAACCTTCTCGGGTGGTATCATTGGATTTTTCCGACACGGTGCGAAAGAATCCACAAGAAAAGTTTGTGTGGACGGGCTGCTTGAGGTTCGCGAGTATCTCGTTTTGGACATGGACGGCAAAGAAATTGCAAGAATGTCCGGAGCCTTATTAGAAAAGGAAGGATTCGATGTAACGATTGAAGAAAATTTTGGCGGACGACTATTTGAAATTACACTTTCCTAAAAAACAACACCTAAAGGATGTCACTGCGGTGGCATCCTTATTTATATAAAAGGGTAGTACGACCATTGTTCTTTTTTGAAATCATTCGTTTTTCGGAAAATGCGAACATTAAAAACCATCAAAAATAACAAAAATGCCAAATAAAATGCCAAAAACGGAAAAATATATTTCAAAAAGGTATTGACAAGCTTCCAAAAATGGAGTATAATAGGGACAGTAAAAATAAAAGGAAAGCGGAGGCGCAGTAGCCCCGCGTGAAAGGAAGACGTTATGGCATCTACGAAGAAAACAAAATTGGCAGTTCCCGCAGGACTTGATGCGCAAGGCAAATTGCAAGCTCTCAAGACCGCAATGACACAAATTGAGCGCGACTTTGGCGCAGGCTCTATTATGAAATTGGGAGAGAACTCCCACATGGAAGTGCAAGCCATTCACACCGGTTCGCTCTCTCTTGACTTAGCTCTTGGCATTGGCGGCGTTCCGCGCGGACGTATTGTAGAGATCTTTGGCCCTGAATCTTCCGGTAAAACTACGGTTGCTTTGCACATTTTGGCAGAGGTTCAAAAGTCGGGCGGTACAGCGGCATTTATCGATGCCGAGCACGCACTCGACCCCGTATATGCAAAAGCTTTGGGCGTTGACATCAACGAACTTCTCGTATCCCAACCCGACTGTGGCGAAGATGCACTCGAAATTTGCGAGGCACTCGCTCGCTCCGGCGCGGTCGATGCCATTGTTATCGACTCGGTAGCAGCTCTCGTTCCCCGTCAAGAGATCGAGGGTGACATGGGTCAATCCATGGTTGGCGTGCAAGCAAGAATGATGTCGCAGGCAATGCGCAAGCTCTCGGGCGTTATCTCCAAGAGCAACTGTGTTGTTGTTTTCATCAACCAAATTCGCGAGAAGGTTGGCGTTATTTACGGCAACCCCGAAACCACTCCCGGCGGCCGCGCGCTCAAGTTCTTTGCATCTGTTCGCATCGACATTCGCAAAACCGAGCAGCTCAAGGACGGCAACGATATTTACGGCAACCACGTCAAGTGCAAAATTGTTAAAAACAAGGTTGCACCTCCTTTCCGCGTAGCCGAGTTCGATATTCTTTATGGCAAGGGCATCTCTCTTTCGGGTGAGAACATCGATTTCGCGATCGCCCTCGACATCATCAAAAAGAGCGGCTCTTGGTTCTCCTACAACGGCGAGAGAATCGGTCAGGGCAAGGATAACGTCCGCAAGCTCATCGAAAACACTCCCGATTTGATGAAGGAGATCGAGGATAAGGTTCGCCAAATGAGCGAGCAAGCCAAAATGAACATGGATCAAGATTTTGAAGTTGACGAGGACGATGACGACGAATTCGATCTCCGCCTCTCCGATGACGAATAATGACGGTTGAAAATATTTCCTATGGCGTAGCATCTCCCTTGACTATCACAATTCGCGCGCTTCGTGCTCAACACGAGGGGGCAGAAATGCTCGTGCAGCTGCTTTTGGAAAATGGGGAACACCAAGAGCAAAAAAGCCTTGTTATTACCACCGAACAATACTGTGAATTCAATTTGACCCGCGGTCCCATCGACGAGGAGACCTATGAAAAAATCGAAGAAGCCGCCGAGCTTTGCCGCGCGCTGCGCAGTGGCGAGAGCCTCTTGTCCTACGGAGCCAACTCGGTGCAGGCGCTCACCCGCAAACTCATTGGCAAGGGGTATAACCGAGAGGTTGCCGCACAAGCGGCAGAACGCCTTGAGGGGTACGGTCTTATCGACGAGGAGCGCGATATGAGGCGTGAGGTTGAAAAATGCTTGCGCAAGCTTTGGGGGTCCAAGCGCATCAGCGCCCACCTTTGGAGCAAGGGGTACGCGCAGGAAACGATGCACGGCCTTTCCGATCTTTTATCGGAAATCGACTTTGCCCAAAACTGCGCAATGCTTATCAAAAAGCATTATGGGGAGGTACCCAACGATGCCGACGAGCATCGCCGCATGATTGCAAGCCTTTCCCGTTACGGATACTCGATCGGGGAGATACGCGAGGCCATTCATCTGTTGCGCCAATAAAATAAAAAAATCAGTACCCACGCAAATTGCGTGGGTACCTTTTTGTTTTTTATCAATCTAAGCCATAGCGGTCAACAATGGGCGCTTGCTTTGTGGGCATGGCATTGCGAATGTCCATTATGCCGGTAATGTAGCGGTCAAAAAATTTGTCGCTCATCTCCTCGTTCTCGTCAATCACCAGGCCCGAGGCTAAGTAATTGATTGCAACGGGGGCAAAGACGTCGCAAAACGGAAACTCGTCTCGTGGGTTCACCGATGCTAGGTTGGTGTTAATTGCTTTGGCTTCCATATCGTGCATTTCGCGCCACGTGGCATCAAGAGAGGCGTATTTGGCTACAAATCCCGCCAAAATGAACTGTCCGCGACTGATGTAGTCCTCGGTCAGGTGAGAGGCTGCAACGTCCTCACAAACCGCCGCAATGGCACCGTCTAAAATGTCATAGTAGGTCATGGCAGGGGATTGCATTAAGCACCGAGAACGGTCAGGTCAAGCAGCACCATTTCGTTGGGGTAAACGACCTTTGCGCCATAAAGGTGCAGGCCCTTAACCGCATCGGCAAAGCGGAGCTCGGGGCGGTAAGCATCAATCTCGGAGAGTTGCTCGGCAAAAGCGATCGCACGCTTTGTGCGAGCCAGGCACTTGTGTTGAACACCGGAACCGCCACTTACCTTTTTGATGTTGTTGGAAACAAAGATCTTGCAGCCGCCAATTGCGCCAATACAGCCTGCCTCCATTACGTCGGTGTTGTTGGTAGAAAGATTAACCTTTGCCTTCAAAATCATGCCTGCAATCTCAGGAGTTACTTCGATCACAATGTCGCCGGGGTCAGATACGTTGTTGGTAAAGAGCTTGGTTCTGGCATCGATAATGAGGTTTACGATGGTCTCTTCGCTTGTGTTTTCACACGCAATGGTGCTGCCGGCTTGGCTGTAAAGACCGAATACGTAGTTGTCGGCATCGTTTGCAAGAGCGCTTGCCGCGTTCTTCATAGCCGCCTCCATCAGCTTGGGAGAAGCCTGCGCGCGGTCGATGTCATCGATTTGGAAGTTGAAGTACTTTGCTTGGTCGATCTTCAATTCGCGAGCAGTGTCAGAAAGGGTTGCAGGGGCACTCATGTTGGCGTTTTTGGTGTATTCGGAAACAGCCACGTCACCAATGCCGCAAATGCGAACGGTGTTGCCTTTTTCCTTAATTTCGCCTTCAAAATCGCGGTTACAGTTTGCAACCGCAATATACTTTTTGTCAAGCTCTTGATAAAGATTTTCGCTCCAAACGGTGGGAATAAAATTTGTAATTGCCATAAGATATTTTCCTTTCTTTGTTTAAAAAATTAGTGCCATTTTTGCATTGAGCGCATGATTTTAGGTAGATTTGCGCGTACCTCCTGCGAGGACATGGCACGTACCTCGGCAGGGGAGAATTCATGATTTTGAGCCGTTTGAACGGCTCCGGCAGAGCGCGAGCGGTTGCTTGTGTTGCTGTCGCTTGCCCTTTGGTGAAGCACGGCGCGTTTCTTTTCAGCCAGGGCGTAGGCGGCGGCAAGAGAGGCACCGCGTGTCACGTCCTGCCAAACCTCGTCGGAAAGAGAGGAGACCGAAACGTCGGGAAAGAGAGCTGAAAACTCGTCATATTCTTTTTTGATGCGCGCCTCTTCCTTAAGGCGCGCATCACGCTGCGCGATCTCTTCTCGCAGCTCTCTCAGTTCACCTCGCAGCTGCTCCAATTCGCTTTTTTCAGCCTCGGTATCAGCACCTTTGCTATCAGTATCAAAATCTGTGCCGGTATTTGCAAAAAGGCCAGTATCAGCTTCATTTGTTCGGGTGGGAGTTTCTTCTGCCGGGGCATGCTTGCGCAAAGCTCCCTCTGACGCATCTTGTGTCTGTGGCGTATCGCTCGCCAAGCTCGTATGCGCCTCTGTAGTTTCAACAACAGAGCTTTCATCATTCATCAGTTCTAACTCCTTTCTTTTTGAGTTTTTCAAGAATTGTATCACGGTTGACAAGTACACCCTCAGGCAAGAGCTCCACGTATTCCTTCGCACTCAAATGACCGCTGTCCAGCAGCTTGTCAAGAGTTGCAACGGTGGTGGAAGGGGAGTAGCGGTCAATGCTGCCTACGTGCACGTTTGCACCAAGCAAAGCCTTGCGCAAAAGGGCATAATTGGGAGATTCGGCACCAACCTGACCGTTCTTTTCCAAAACGGGCAAAAGACGCTCCTCGGGGCAATAGGTGCAAATCATATCCGCCCAAATGGCGGCAATTTCCCCAATGCATTGGCAAAAGCCCACACGCACGTGCTCTAAGGATACTGATGCCGCGGTTTGCAGCTTCATGATCGCGCTGGTGTTGTTTGCGCGTTCTTCGCCAAGTGCCGAATCGGTAGCACCCATCATACCTTTGGTGTTGTTAATGACGTCTGTGATCAGGTCAAGGTATCCTTCCTGCATTTTACCAACGCCAACCACCGATACGGCATCCGACATATTTCCGCCGCCCACAGCGCCAATGGCTTCTCCAACCTCGTTGGACCATTCGGGAATGCGAGTTTTGTCATAAATGACCTTTGAGAACGCCGTGCTGCTCATGTGCTTGAGCGCCATGGCATAGGCGGTGTTGATGCATTTTTGGTTTGCGACCATGTCGCTTACCGATGACGTTCCGTGAAAGCAGTTTTTGGCGCTGTGCCAATGAAAATACGCGATGGGGTAGAGGTGCAGACCGGTGTTGGCGCGACGAATGAGGCAATTCTTGGTCGTTTTTTCAAAAATGACC
The DNA here is from genome assembly GCA_017631775.1 of Clostridia bacterium. Next base: position 9,565 of record JAGBSQ010000100.1, read on the forward strand.
TTGCCGCCCTCGCGGAAGAAACGAATCAGGAAGGTAGCCTTTTGGTCGCCCTCAAGCTCGCACTTTCCAAAGTCGGCGGTATAGGTGCCGTCGATCTCTTCGTCGGCAACGATCTTTGCAACGTCGGCCTCACTTGCACCGGCATCGAGTGCCTCTTGGCGCAAAGCATCCACGCTTGCACGTCCTGCAAGCATAACGTACTTTTGGCTTTGAATGTCCGAGGAATTGACGTCTGCCACAAAAAGATTGGTAGAGTCTACCACGTCGGTTCGAATGTCACCGTCAAAGGCGTGTCCGTTTTGCTTGTCGGGGTCCCACCAGCAGTAAAACACACCGTCGCCCGTAATAGCGGCATCCAAGAGGGCTTTGTAAGAGAGAGAAGCCATTTTGTTGTGCTTCCATCTCCAAGCGGCATTGCGGTTGAGAATGCTGATGCCGCGCGTGAGGATGTTGCGTGTTTCGGGAGAATCGGTAAAGGGAAGCGCTTCATCGGTATAGGAAATAGAAACGTCTCCGCCAATAACAGATGCTACCTGGTGGTCGGTGATCCGTCGAATAAAGTTAAAAACAGGGCGTGGGAGATCGGCATTTGAAGCGTGCCAATGGTCTCCGCGGTAAAAACGTTCGTTTCGTCTTACCGTTTCATAAAGACCGATCTGCTGCTTGTAGGTTTTGCCGGCCTCATAAGCATTCCACGCGTTTTCGTGTAATTGAGAAATAACGATTCCTCCTTTCTGTAATCAATTGCCTTACGGCCGAGTAAAAATATCGAGCTTGTAAAACTCGGTTGGCTTTTTTGCGTCGGTCGAGAGCGTAAAGCGCAAAAAGCGGTAACGGTGAGTGGCAATGCGCATATCATGCAGCTGCGGTGCTTTGGCATCTGTCGGGGCAAAGAATTGGTGCAGCTGTTCTTTTTGCTCGGTTTCAAACAAGATATCGCAATCACTTCCGCCGGGGGCGGCATAAAGAAATGCGCGCATAGAGCGTCGGGGAGCGTCGGGAACGCCAAAATCGAGGTATGTGCTCTTGTAATAGGCGTCGATCGCCGAGCCGTTATCGGTGGTAGCCGAACGTTCAAAAAAATGAATGTCGCTCTCGCTTGCAAAGCCGATGCCCTCAGCGGTTTTAAAAAAGAAGGATGCCGCAATTTTGCCAAAACGGTACCAATCCTTCAGTTCGGCATTCCAAACCCAAACCTCCCCCGAGGTCTCCGTCGGGTCTCGCATCCAAACCTCACCGTTGGGAAAGTTGCGCAAAAGGTGGACTTTGTCGCAAAAACCGGCAGGGAATTTTTCATCCACGCTCAGAGAGATGCGCTCCAAAAAGAGGTCCTCAGGGCGAGCAGGGGAGGCGGTGATGTTGTAAATTCCGCCATCCATTGCCGCCAAAACACCGTCCAAGTGCGGGATGGCACCGTGGGGAGATGCACAACCGATGCCGTTCATGGCAAGGGTGACCTGCATACCTTCCTTTTCAAATGCAAGATTCCAAATGCGATCCGACGTAAAGACCAATAGCGTTTCATAAAGCGGACAGATCGCAGTAATGGGGTGAGTGTTGTCCCCCAAAATGAAAGCATCATCACCGCCCATATAGAGGGGAGAAGCCTTTGGAAAGAAGGAACGGCAAGAGGAAAGCATTTCAGGTGTGACGCTTTTTACAAAGTACAGGTGTGCATTCTTGCCCCAAAGAAAGAGCTGATTGGTGCCGTTGCGTGAATAAATATAGGACATTTGCGAGGCGAGAACAGATGCGCGCAGGTCCGCATTGAGCGAAACGGTAAATCCGATCTCCACCAGCACGGGAGCGGTTGGAAAGACGATTTTATTCGAACCCTTTGTAAAATTGTAATTGTATGTTTCCTTGCCGTTTGCAATCACAAATTCTATCGAGCTGGCGTAATAGGGGAGCGTGAACTCGGTTTCGGCATTGGGGTTGTAATAGTGTACGCGCAAGCGGGGTGTAAGAACGTTGACATCCTCCTTAATGTCACCAAAGGAGGAAGGACTCCAGGCATATCCGTAGAGCGGAACGTAAGCTTCAAGCTCCTCAAACTTTTTTGCCGAGGCAGAGTAATTCCACATCTTGGTTCCGTCCAAAAGATAAAGCACGTCCTCGTAAAAGAAGAAATGAACGTTTTCGGTGCCATCGGTAACGGTGCCAACGGGGCTCTCAGCCATGGTGTCCTTGGATAAATTGTAGACCGTGTTGCCAACCACCGCAAAAAAGAAGGATTCGCCCTCTAAATTTCCCTCCCAAATGCCGCGTACCTTTTTGCCCGAAGAAAAGTGCTTTTTGCGTGTGTAGCCGGAGCGCACTTTTAAAGTACCGTTTGGCAAAATTCGAAAATTGCACATATCCTCAGCGCCCAAAGGGGAGAGCGGTGTGTGTTTTCCCAAGCCGCCAAAGCTGCAAGAAAGCGACGCTTGCGTGTTGCGCTTTGATTTGATTCTTGCCATAAAAATCGAAAACTCCTTTCATTTTGAATTGTCACAAGAAAAACCGTCTTTCGCCCGCTCAAAAGAGCGAGCGCTCTTTTTTTGCAAAACGAAAGGTGTTGTCGGGTCGCTCTTCGGGAATGCTCTCCTTGGCGCGGCTCATTACGGCATAGCGCAAGGCTTCCGGCGCGTGTGTCACGGCGTGAGGCTCGTCCGAGGCGTCCTCGGGGCGCAAAGCATCGCAAAGCAGAGCCGGCATCGAGCGGCAGAGCTCGGTGCAAACCGACGATATCCGAAGCATGGGCGCTCCTTCTGCAGGCTGCAAATACTCGCGCAAAACACGCCAGCCGGGCACACGTCGGTTGTCGGCGGCGCACATCGGTGGCATGCCGAGGACCGATTGCATCACTTCAAATCCGCTTTTGCCGCTGTCCTGACGTCGGTTCCAAAGGTCGGGCGAGGCAACCGCATAGCGCACGTTGTATCCGCAGCATAGCTCTGCTACGCGGCGAGCCGCCTCACTCAAGGTTAGGTTTGGTTGACAGACCTCTTTTATGACGAATAGATTTCCATGTCCGTCCACTCCAAAAAGGAGCGCCGCAAGCATATCAAATCCATAGTCAAGGGCAACAAAGCAGTGCAGCTCTTTGGGAATCTCGCGTGGGGAGCAGACGTGTACGTCGGGGTCGAACTCCGAAAAGAACTGACCCTCAAACACATCCCATCTGCCGTGCAGCCATGCATCGCGTAATTTCTGCGGTAGACTTTCCAACTGCCGAACATAGTCGGGGTCAGCCCGAAGGAGTACGGGATTGTCATAGACGTCTGCCGAAATAAAGAGATAATCACGCGGATCTTCGTCAGCGCGAAAATTTCTTTCCACAAAGAGTCTTTTTACCCAAGCATGACCGATGCCACCGGGATTGCAGGTCAAATACATTCTGCGCGGTACATCACGTGTGCCACGAAGGCAGGCCTTAAAAATAGAAAACTGATATTCGCTCAGCTGCGTAGCCTCATCAATGGCAATAATGTCGTACTCTTGTCCTTGGTAGCGCAAAACGTCTTTCGTCGACGAGCAATATCCCAGTGCAATACTACTGCCGTTTGGCAGAGTCAGAAGCTTGTCTCCCTCGCTGTAGGAGAGCAGGGAACCGTATTCGTCCAAAAGAGGGCGGACGTGGTTTGCTTTGAGCTCCGCATAGGAACGCCGCACCAAAAGGCAACGAATGCCGGGGTAGCAGAGGCAAAGACCGATCAACTTGCGCCGAAGCGCCCAAGATTTGCCGCCGCCTCTCGCCCCACCGTAGGCGGTATAGCGAGCACGTGAGGCAAAAAAGAGCTTTTGTCGCTCGTTTGGGGTGCCGTGAATGTGTCTTATACCTTCCTTTGCTTCAATCACGCCCCGTCCTCCAAAATGTCGTGCTCAAATACAAGCCGCATCTCACCGCAAGATGCCGACGAGCTTTCCTCCTTTTCGTCATACCCCAATCGCTTTTTGAGATAATAGGAAAGGAGAGAGGGAGAAGGAGAAGAGATCAGGAGCTCATCCTCAAGAGTTGTGCAAATGAGATCGTAAAGGCGTGGGACCTCGGTGCAAAGCTTTTGCAAATAGGAAATGCCGCAGCCGAGAAAGCGGCAAAAGCCGGCAAGATTTGCAAGTCGCCCGTTTGTTTTTTTACTGTCCGCCTCGGGCGGCGGACGGCAAGACTTGATATACTCCTCCAAAAGCAACAAAAGGCGCTTTTGTCGAGCGGACGTATCAAGTGCTTTTGGCATTGTTTTAGCCATACAAAGTGCATCACCTCCAATGTTCGGTTTTTCTTGTGACGCCTATATTCTACCGCCCTTTTTCGTGCCAAAAGATGCCAATGTGTGCCACCTTGTGCCAAACAAAAAACTCCGCAAAACCTGCGGAGCAAAAAAGAAAAAAGCGCCTGCGACACTCGTCGCAAACGCTTATTTTTGTTCTTATTTTTCAAATGTTTTCTTATAGCATTCAATTGCTTCTTTAATAATTTGCTCTGCCTTCTCCTTGCCAAAGAGCGACTTTACCGCCGTCTCCTTGTTCTCCAGCTGCTTGTAAACGCTAAAGAAGTGCATAATTTCATCAAAAATGTGAGGGGGGAGATGGTCGATAGAGTCAATACCGAGGTAGGTAGGATCCGATACGGGAACAGCAATAATCTTGTCGTCCATCTTGCCGCCGTCCAGCATGCGCATCACACCAATGGGGTAGACCTGCATCAGTGTCATGGGGTAGATGGGCTCGGCACAAAGAACCAAAACGTCAAGGGGGTCTCCGTCATCGGCATAGGTACGCGGAATAAAACCGTAGTTGGCAGGGTAGTGGGTAGAGGTATAAAGAACACGGTCGAGCTTGAGCAGTCCCGTGTACTTGTCGAGCTCATATTTGCACTTACTTCCCTTGGGAATTTCAATAACGGCAGTAAAATCATTGGGCTTGATATGTTCGGGGTTGATATCGTGCCAAATGTTCATAGAGTTCTCCTTAAAATTATTTTACGTAATCGAATTCAAAATCGTAGAT
>JAGBSQ010000101.1 GCA_017631775.1 Clostridia bacterium
ACGGTAAAGCCATCCATGGTTGCTTCAATTGCTTTAATGGGGTCAACCTCGGTAACGATCACAACCGCGCCCATGCCTTTTGCGCGCATCGCAAATCCTTTTCCGCACCACCCGTAGCCTGCAATTACAACAGTCTTGCCTGCGATGATGAGGTTAGTTGCGTTCATAATTCCGTCGAGTGTCGACTGTCCCGTGCCGTAGCGATTGTCAAACAAATGCTTGCAATCGGCATCGTTTACGTCGATCATTGTGTAGTCGAGAAGGCCTGCTTCTTGGCGAGAGAGCAGACGGTGAATACCCGTGGTGGTTTCTTCGCAACCGCCAATGAGGTTTTTGCCGTATTCGCGGCATTCGCCGTGAAGGAGAGAAATGAGATCTCCGCCGTCGTCAATGATGAGATTGGGGCAGCAAGAAAGCGTCTTTTTGAGGTGCTCGACGTACTCGTCCATCGACACGCCGTGAATGGCGTTGACCTCAAAACCCTCGGCAACAAGAGCCGCCGCAACGTCATCTTGGGTAGAAAGAGGATTGCATCCCGTTACCCAAACCTCGGCGCCGCCTGCGCGCAAAACCTTTGCAAGGTAGGCGGTCTTTGCCTCAAGGTGAATAGACATCGAAATTTTCAAACCTGCAAAGGGCTTTGTTCTTTCAAATTCTTCCTTAATAGAATTGAGAATGGGCATATAAGAAGCTACCCAAGCGATCTTATCAGCACCGGAAGGTGCGAGTTTAATATCCTTAATTTGGCTCATAATCGTTCTCCAATCAGACAAATATTGCTATTCTTTCGTTTTTTAGTAAGACACGTGCGACAAAATGGGTGTCGTAGGTGTTGTTTTTACTCCTCGGAGAGGCGTTTTACGTGGGCGCGCATCTCAGGCATGCGCTGTTTGCGGTATTCCGAGGGGGAAAGTCCCAACTGCTTGATAAATGCGCGGTTAAAGGTGCGCGGTGTGTTAAAACCGACCAAGGAACCGATCTCTGTTATGCTGAGCGAGGAGTTGAGCAGGTATCTGCAAGCCTCGGAGACGCGCAGGGAGTTGATGTAATCGTTAAAACGCAGGCCGAGTCTGCCGCTGAATAAGTGGGAAATATAAAACTTATTCAGGTGAAGCTTTTCTTCCAAGAGCGAAAGAGAAAGATTTTCGGCATAATTTTGGGTACAAAAAGAAACAATGGTGCGCAGGGATTCCGAATCTCCCACCGGGAGCTTGGAAATTTTCATCATGGGGATGAGTTCTGCGCAAAGCGCCAAAAGATATCCGCGGCGCAATTCCGAAACGTGCGAAAAGTCCTCACGTGTAACGGTATCGGTCAAGGCGTCGATGAGCGCGCGTACGCGCGGATTGTTTGCTGCCCCCTCAATTACGGGCGAGGTAGGCGTGCCAATGGTAAAGGTCTCCATCAGTTCGGGCAAGAGGTCGGGCTTGAAAATAAAGCCGACGTGTGTCTCTTCCGTGACCTTTTCATAGGAGTGGATTTGGTTGGGGAAGGTGAGGAATATATCGCCGGCGTGCAGCTCGTAGCGTACCGAGTCGGCATAGGCAATCACGTCGCCTTCCAATAGGCAAATGAGTTCGAGCTCGCGGTGCAGGTGCGGTATGTATTGGATGTGGTGTCCGCCCAAAAACGCAATGTCCTGCAGCTTGTGCTCATATTTTACGTTGAGCGACATATCAGAACTCCTCTCGACGGTTGCGGCGATTTTTCTTACACGTAGCGCGATAAATGATAAAATAGAAGCTAAAACCAAACACAAAACCAACCAATGCAGAGCCTACGGGGAGGATGAATTCGGGGAAGGATTCGAGCTGGCTTACGTAAAGGGAATGCACCCATAAAACAAACTGTTCGTCCTCAGAGGGGGAGGAGGTCAAGAGCTTGACGGTGGTGGGGACTTCGGTGTTTACCTCGTTGGCAAACTCGGAAATATCAAAGGTAACGGTCTGCCAGCTTGCGGCAGAAACAGAAGCGGAAGCGGAAAGGGAAAGGGGAGCGCCGTTTTTGTCGGTGCCCTCCAAAAGCAGCGTTACCGCATAGCTTTGGGTCTTGGTGTATTGCGCCAACAGCTGGACGGAAAGTGTCTCAGCACCTACCAGGGATGCAGGTGAGAGCGTGCCGCGAATGCCGGTCTCAGCTTCGGTGGAGTCGATCCACGCGTAAAGCACAGGGGTTCCCCAAGCACCGGATTGCGTAAACGTGGGGGATGCCATGCTGCCAAGCACCTCAAAGCCGCAAAGGTCAGAGGCGGTAAAATCAACAAGCGTTGTTTTGCTTCCAACCCCCACACCGACCGATCCGGTGGAAAGAATGTTCTTTTCGTTAGCGCCGAGCGCGCTCGCGGGAGCACAAAGAAGGGCGGCAACAAGCGCCATCATCATGCACAAAGAAAGTATTTTTACAAATCGTTTCATTTTTTCAATCCTCGTTTTTCTTCATAATAGGTTCGGGGAACGCGCGGAGAGATCGCGCAAAGAAGCTCGTAGGGAATGGTGCCTGCGTGTTCGGCAAGAGCCGAGAGGGCAGTCGGTGTGTGACCGAAAAAGCTGACACGGTCGCCGACTTGGGCGGGAATGCCGGTAAGGTCGATCATGCATTGGTCCATGCAAACGCTGCCAATAATTTTGACGGGGAAGATGCCGTCGCGCGTTCGCAAAGAGAGTATCGCACCTCGGAGTGAGCGGGGAATGCCGTCGGCATATCCGATGGGGAGCACGCCGATGATGGTATCGTTGAGTGCCGTAAACCGACCGCCGTAGCCGACCGATTCGCCTGCAGGGATCGTTTGAATATGCACCACGTCTGCCGAAAGATGCATAACAGGTGGCACACAAAGGCGTTTTGGGGTATACGTGGGCGGTGCGTAAAGGGAGAGGCCGAGTCGCACACCGTCAAAGATCTCGTCGGGGCGTGTCAGCGCCGCGGCACTGTTGCTGACGTGATGGAAAGGAATGGTCATGCCGCTCTCCTCAAGTCTCTTTTTGAGCTCGCGATAGCGTGTTGCTTGCAGCGTGGTTTTTTCTTTTGAAGTAGCAAGCTCCTCGTCGGCGCGCGCAAAGTGGGTAAACATACCGCACACGTCAAAAGCGGTTTCGTCTTTTAGAGAGAGGATATCGCACACCGTTTGTGCAATTTCCTTTTCGGTGCGGGCGGCATAACCGATGCGCCCCATGCCTGTGTCAACGGCAACGTGCACCGCCAAGGGTGGGAGCTTTTCACCTCTTACCGCCTCGGCAAGCTCTTTTGCATAGCTTGGCGAGAGGAGTGTTTGTATCAAGTTGTTTTCCACAAGCTCGCGCGCGTATTTTGGGGTTGTGTAACCGAGGATGAGAATGTCAGCCTCTTTTTTCTCGTCTTGACAAACCGAACGGACAGCCAAAGCCTCTTCGATGCAAGAGACGGCAAAAAAGTCACAACCGGCTCCAAGGAGCGCGCGCACGCAAGGCTCGGTGCCGTGTCCGTAGGCGTCGGCCTTGACAACGGCAAGAATGCGAGCGGTGGGAGCGGTGGTTTGGATCCTTTGCAGGCAGGCCTCAAAATTCTGTCCAAGAGCGCTAAGATCGATCTCTGCGCGCTTGATGTAGAGGGCTGTGGACGATTTTTTTAAGTGGTAACGGGAGAGAGCGTTCATAGCGTTTCACCTTTCTTTCAAAATACTCTATCTATTATACCATTTTAAGACAAATATTGCAATCCCTTTTTTGCATCTTTTTTCAAAAAATATCATAAAAATAGTCATATCACGGTATATCAATGTGTGAAAAGGAGATAAAAAGGGATGAAAACTCGACATTTTTTGCTATTGCTTGTCGTACTTGTGTCGTGGTGGGGTGTGAGCTGTGCTCCCCTTCAAGGCGGCATCGACTACATCCATTCAGGTGGTCGCGGCGAGGTGAGGGGGAGTATGGACGGCGTGGAATTTTCGGCCTTGATAACCCTTTCTCAAAAAGGGGAGGTCTTGCAGGTGGAATACACCTCTCCATCCTCGCTTTGCGGATTGAAGCTGAGGGCGCAGGGCGAGAGCTGTGAGGTGGCTTTGGGCGAGGTCTCTTTTGTTTGCAATACCGCAGAGGTTGTCGGTTTTTTGCGACCCGTTGGTGTGTTTTTGCCGCAAGAGAGTGCCAAAACCGTGCAAAAGCAAGGGGAAAACACCGCCCTGACTTACCCCAACGGCGGCGGTTTGATTCTTTCCCCAAAAGGGGAGCCGATCTCTTTTTCGGGCGAGGGGATTGACGTTCGGGTTATTTGGTGGGAGACGGGAGCGGAGTAAAAAAAATACAATTTGCCGTTTTTTGTCGTTTTTTCGCGCGCGCAGGAGAAATATAATAAATTTTCTTGTTATAAAGCCTTTTATTTGTGCTACTCGCGCATTGACAAGCGCAAAAATTTGTGATACAATAAACAATGGCGAACTTTGCGCAAAAACGGCTCCAAAAGCCAAAAACAGCATAGTTCGGCGCATTTTGGAGATACTACCGACAAACGGCAAAACCAAGAAGGGAGGGGAACTTGTGAAACAGCAAAAAAGCACAAAAGAAAACGCGGCAACCACGCAAGAGTTAGCACCCTATTTGTTCCATCAAGGCACAAACTTTTATGCATATCAATATCTCGGCTTTCACTTTGAGGGAGATCGCGCAACCTTTCGCACCTGGGCGCCCAATGCCGACAGTGTTTCGGTGTGCGGCGACTTTAACGGCTGGAACCCCAATGCCGACCCGATGACGCGCGTCACCGAGGGTGGCGTTTGGGAGCTGATCCTTCCCCAAGATCGCGTAAGTGTGGGGCAGTGCTACAAATACTGCATTCACAATGGCGAAAAAGAGCTTCTCAAGGCCGACCCCTACGGTTTTTCGATGCAACGTCCGCCCGAAACGGCATCCCTGATTTGCAACATCGAGGGATATGCTTGGCGAGATGCCGATTGGCTTTCTTACCGCAAAAAGAATTTCGGTCGCGACAAGTGCCTCTTGCAACCCATCAACATTTACGAAATGCACCTCGGCTCTTGGAAGAGACATGAGGACGGCAGATATTATTCCTATGCCGAAACCGCAGGCGAGCTTGCTCCCTACCTCAAGCAAATGGGATACACACACGTCGAGCTCATGCCCGTCAGCGAGCATCCCTTCGACGGTTCTTGGGGCTATCAGGTCTGTGGATATTACACGCCCACCTCGCGCTTTGGAGGCCCCCAAGATTTTATGGCGTTTGTAGATGCCATGCACGAAGCAGGCATCGGCGTTATCCTCGATTGGGTTCCCGCACACTTTGCAAAGGATGCCCACGGTCTTTATGAATTTGACGGACAACCTCTTTACGAGTACCAAGGCTGGGACCGCATCGAGCATGAGGGTTGGGGAACACGCCGCTTTGACGTGGGCCGCGAGGAGGTACAAAGCTTTCTCATTTCCAACGCCATGTATTGGATCAAAGAGTACCACATCGATGCGCTTCGCGTAGACGCTTTGGCATCTATGCTTTATCTCGATTACGACAAACGCCCCGGCGAGTGGGTACCCAACGTTTACGGCGAAAACAAATGTCTTGAGGCAATCGCGTTCTTCCAAAAAATGAACGCGTATCTTGCCGCAAACTACCCCGATGTGATGACCATTGCCGAGGAATCGACCTCGTGGGCAAACATTACGGGGTTTGAGAACGGTGGCCTCGGCTTCTCTTACAAGTGGAACATGGGTTGGATGAACGATACTCTTTCCTACGTGCAAGAGGATCCGCTTTGGCGCTCTCACCACCACGAAAAAATGAACTTTTCCATTCTCTATTCCTTCAGCGAAAACTACGTGCTTCCTATCTCTCACGATGAGGTAGTACACGGCAAAAAATCGCTGCTTGACCGAATGGCAGGGGACTACCACAACAAGTTTGCAGGTGCGCGCACGTATCTGACTTATATGATGACGCACCCCGGCAAAAAGCTGCTCTTTATGGGCGGTGAAATTGGAATGTTCCGCGAGTGGGATCACGACTCGGAGCTTGAATGGTTCTTGCTTGACTATGATATGCACGCCAAGTATCAGTTGTTCATCGCGCGCCTCAATCAGTTCTATTTGCAAAACCCCGAACTGTGGGAGGGGGATGACGATCCCGCATCCTTTGTGTGGATCGATGCCGACAACCGCGAGCAAAGTGTCTTTTCTTACAGACGTATCGCCAAAAACGGCGATGAACTGCTTGTTTATCTCAACTTTTTGCCCGTTGCACGCGAAAATTTTTTGGCTGCAGTTCCGCAAAAGGGAACCTACGAGGAGGTTTTCAACAGCGACGCCACCGAGTTTGGCGGCAGCGGCATGACCAACCCCAAAACTCTCAAAACACAACCTGCAATGCTGCGCGGATACGGCAATGCGGTCTCCATCACCCTGCCCCCTATGGGCGCGGTGGTTTTGAAAAAGAAGAAAAGAAAACAGAACAAAACAACCAAATAAAACGAAATCATCCGTCAGCCTGTCATCCTGAGCGGAGTCGAAGTTTTACCGAACGAGAAGTGAGGTAAAACCAAGGCGCCAAAGCGCCGCAGGGATCTCGTTTGGAATTTTGGTGGCTTTTGAATCGATGTAACATTCGCATTGGTGAGTCACTCAAATTTGCTCGGAGATCCCATCGTCGCTGTCGCTCCTCGGTTTTGTATCGGATCGTCGCCTGCGGCTCTCTCCCTCACCAAAACTTCGACTTCGCTCAGGATGACATACAGGTTTGACGTTTACAATTATCCATTGTAGGGGACGGTCTACTGCGGTTCGGTCACGCTCACGTTCTGACAGTCCACCGGACTGTCATTCATTTCGCTCGCGCCGCTGCGCTACCTCCCGGGCGTCCCGCCTTTAACGAGAAAAGCGAAACAAACAATCAGTCTGTCATCTTGAGCTACTCTCAAATTCAATATTAAAACCGAAATCCAAAAACATTAACATAAATTCTTTTAGGAGGAATCGCGCACCATGTTTAAGAAAAAAGAATGTGTTGCCATGCTTCTGGCCGGAGGACAAGGCAGCAGACTTTACGCACTTACCCAAAAAACCGCAAAACCGGCAGTTTCGTTCGGCGGTAAATACCGCATCATTGATTTTCCTCTTTCCAACTGCATCAACTCGGGTGTAGATACCGTTGGTGTTCTTACCCAATACCGTCCCCTCTTACTCAACGAGTATATCGGCAACGGACTCGCATGGGATCTTGACCGTCGTTTTGGCGGTGTTCAAATTTTGGCTCCTTACCAAGGTCAAAGCGGTGCCGATTGGTATCGCGGAACCGCAAACGCCATTTGGCAAAACATGGAGTTCATCAACCGTTACGATGCAAAATACGTGCTCATTCTTTCGGGTGACCACATCTACAAAATGGACTATGCAAAAATGCTCGATGAACACAAAAAGAGCGGTGCCGCTTGCACCATTGCAGTTCTCGACGTTCCGATCGAAGAAGCAAGCCGTTTTGGCATTATGAGCACTCGTGAGGATGGCTCCATCTTCAAGTTTACCGAAAAGCCGAAGAACCCCGATAGCACCAAGGCGTCTATGGGTATTTACGTATTCACCAAGGATAAATTGGAGGCGTATTTGAAGGCCGATAACGATGACCCCACCTCTTCCAATGACTTTGGTAAGAACATCATTCCCACCATGCTTGCAAACGGCGAGAAGATGATGTCCTACTCCTTTGAAGGATATTGGAAGGACGTTGGAACCATCAGCTCCTTGTGGGAAGCAAATATGGATCTTTTGGGCGATGCTCCCGCATTCTCGCTTCTTGACGAATCCTGGAGAATTTACAGCCGTCACACCGCACAACCTCCGCAATACATCGCAAAGGGAGCCGTTGTAGAGAACTCCTCTGTTACGGCAGGTTGCCAAATTTACGGCACAGTAAAGAACAGCGTGCTTGGCGCACACGTTACCGTTGGTAAGGGCGCCGTTGTAGAGGATAGCGTTATTATGAACGACGTCACCATCGAAGAGGGTGCCACCGTTCGTTATGCAATTCTTGACGAAAAGGTTACCGTTGGCAAAAAAGCAACCGTTGGTGCATCTCGCGAGAGCGGTGCCGAAATTGCGGTTGTCGGTGCTGACGTTACAGTAAAAGCCGGTGAGATCGTTGCCCCGGGCGCGATGCTCTCCGAGCAATAAGGAGGTAGAGGACTATGACAGTTGCAGGTTTGATTTTTTCTAACAAGCAAGACCAAGGATTTCCCGAAATGACGCGTCGCCGCACAACGGCAAGCATTCCTTTTGCATGCCGCTACCGCCTCATCGACTTTCCGCTTTCCAACATGGTCAACTCCGACATCAACACCATCGGTGTTGTAACCCACTACAATTACCAATCTCTTATGGACCACATCGGTGCCGGCAAGGACTGGGACCTCGCACGCCGTTCGGGCGGTATCAAAATTTTGCCCCCTTACGTAACCGCGTTCGAAAATCATGCCGCAGGCAAGCTTTACGAGAGCCGTCTTGAGGCGCTGATGGGTTCTGTTAACTTCATCAACCGTTGCGGAGCCGATTACATCGTACTCAGCGATTGCGACGTGATTATGAACATCGATCTCTCTGCCGTTATCGAGGATCACATTCGCAACGACGCTTACATCACCATGGTTGCAAAAAAGGTCAACGCAAAGGATGCTTTCTTTGGCCACAACTCCGACGTGCTTGGCATCAATGAGGAAGGCCGCGTAACCTCGCTTTCCTACACCTCTCCCGCAAAGGGCAACTACTATGCACATACCAACCTGATGGTTGTTAGCCGCACCGATCTACAAAACATCGTTTCCGATTCCATTGCACACCGTTACACCAGCTTCTCCAACGATATCATCATTCGCCAACTCAAAAAGAAGAACATTCGCGCATACATCTACGATGGCTTCTGCGCGTCCGTCAACTCGCTTGAGAGCTATTTCAACGTATCTATGAAGATGCTTGAAGATGACGTTAGAGCTGACCTGTTTGCTAACCGCGACCGTCAAATCTTTACCAAGGTTCGCAACAGCGCGCCCACCAAGTACGATGCAGGTGCAAAGGTAAACAACAGCATGGTTGCTGACGGCTGCATTATTGAGGGTGAGGTAGAAAACTCCATCATCTTCCGTGGTGTACACGTAGGCAAGGGCTCGGTTGTAAAGAACTGCATCCTGCTGCAGGATACCCACATTGACGACAACGTACACCTCAACTGTGTTGTTGCCGATAAAAACGTTATTGTTAAGGCGGGCAGAACCCTCTCGGGTCACGAGACCATGCCCTTCTTCATCGATAAGGACGCAACGGTTTAATAAAAGCAAGACGTCATCACAGAAAAGGCGATTTTAACTTTAGCCTCCCTTGTGTAAAGGGAGGTGCCGAGTGTATACGAGGCGGAGGGATTGTAATGGTTTTTTGCACAAAAACAATCCCTCAGTCAGCCTTGCGGCTGACAGCTCCCTTTACACAAGGGAGCCTTGCGTTAGAATCCGTGCAGTACCGACATTTAATAAAAGACAAAAAACAGGAGACACCCCAATGAAAACAACGATTGCTTACAAAGAAAAAGGCGTAGGAATTATATGCTTTATTCTCGTGTCAATGGGCGTGTTATGTTTTGTTTACGGCGTTCAACAAAACCTGTTCGTCGCTGCGATATGCGGGGTGCTGCTCGTGATTTTGGGCTTTGTATCTGCTGTTCGCTATTTTTTGCTCCCGTCACAAATGATCGTTCTTTCCTGCGATGGACGTACGCTGATTCTCCCCAAGGGTGTAACCGTTCCTGTGGGCTCCATTATGAAAGTATTATATTATCGAGGCAAAAAAGGACAAATTAAAACCAAGTGGGGACGTGTAACGATCTATACGTATTCGGATACATACAATTGTGACTTTGTTGCAAATTGCGAGGACGTTGCAAAAGAACTGACTCGTTTAATGCATGAAGCTAAGAAAAAAAGATACAAAATTAAAGGTGAAAGAAAACTATGAAAAAAATTTTATTCGTTGGTGCAGAGGCAATGCCCTTTGCCGCAACAGGTGGACTTGGCGACGTTATGGGTTCTCTCCCTGCAGCTCTTGCGGCTACGGGTGAGGCAGAGGTCTCTGTTGTTCTGCCCTTGTACGCGGCGGTTAAGGATGAATGGCGCGCACAAATGAAAGAAGAGGCCATCTTTACTGTCGCCCTCGCTTGGCGTCAGCAATACTGCGGCGTTTACAGCCTCACAAAGGATGGCGTAAAATATTATTTTATCGATAACGAGTACTATTTCAAGCGCCCCGCGCTTTACGGATTTTTTGATGACGGTGAGCGTTACGCCTATTTTTCGATGGCGGTTATGGAAATGCTCGAAAAACTCGGTTACTATCCCGACGTTCTGCACGCGCATGACTGGCAGGCGGCACTTTCTGTTGTCTATCTCAACCGCCTCTACCGCGCAAAAGAGGGATATGAAAACATCAAAACCGTGTTCACCATTCACAACATCGAGTACCAAGGCAAATACGATTTTTCCATTCTCGGTGACGTCTTTGCGCTTGGCGAAGAGAACCGCGCCCTGATGGATAGCGACGGCTGCATCAATTTGATGAAGGCCGCTATCGAGTGTGCCGACACCGTTTCCACAGTCAGCCCCCGTTATGCCGAGGAAATCAAGACCGCAGAATATGCACACGGTCTTGAGTATTGCCTCACAGCCAACGCTCACAAGCTGCGCGGTATTCTCAACGGCATCGATTACAACTACTACAATCCCGAAGGTGACCCTGTTCTTTTTGCAAGCTTTGCGCCCACCCGTCTTGCGGGAAAAGCAAAAGATAAGCTTACTATGCAAAGGGAAGTAGGCCTACCCGAAAGAGCAGACGTGCCCATGCTTTCCATCATTTCCCGTCTTGCATCTCACAAGGGTCTTGATATTGTTACCGAATGCATTTGGAGCATTGTAAAGAACAACGACGTCCAACTCATCGTTCTCGGCAAGGGTGAGGAAAAATACGAGCAGGTGTTCTTGACCTTGCAAGCGGCATATCCCGACAAGGTGCGCGCGCTCCTCACCTATGACCGCGACCTCTCCAAGCGCATTTATGCGGCAACCGACCTCTTCCTGATGCCGTCGAAGAGTGAGCCTTGCGGACTTTCGCAAATGATCGCTTCTCGCTACGGAGCCATTCCCGTTGTCAGAGAGACCGGCGGACTTTACGACTCCATCAAGCCTTTTTGGATGGACGGTAACAAAATTCAGGGCAACGGCTTCACCTTTGCCAACTATC
>JAGBSQ010000014.1 GCA_017631775.1 Clostridia bacterium
AAGGCGGCTTGTTTATCTGGTGCACCCTGCCCGAAGGCGTTGACAGCATGGATTTTGTGCGTGCCTGCAAGGAAAAGAAGCTGCTGGTTGTGCCCGGCGCGACCTTCAACTGCGACCAGGATGCTCCCTCCTGCGGCTTCCGCCTCAACTACTCCACCCCCACCGACGCGCAGATCATTCAGGGATGCGCAAGACTGGGCGCGGTGGCAAAAGAGTTTTGTAAGTAATCGAAAGGATATATAGATCGATCATGTTTCAGAATCAAAAGGTTTCCTTCTCCGGCGTACAGCCCAGCGGTAATTTGACCATTGGCAATTATCTGGGCGCGCTGCGTCATTTTTCCAGCTATTCCGACGATTATAAATGCCTGTACTGCGTGGTAGACCAGCACGCCATCACCGTGCGCCAGGTTCCTGCAGATCTGCGCCGCCGCACCTACGAAACGCTGGCGCTTTACATGGCTTGCGGTCTTGATCCCGAAAAGAACACACTCTATGTGCAATCCATGGTGCATGAGCATGCCGAGCTTGCATGGCTCCTCAATTGCTTTACCATGTTTGGCGAGCTTTCTCGCATGACGCAGTTTAAGGATAAGAGCGCAAAGCATGCCGACAACATCAACGCAGGTCTTTTCACCTATCCCGTATTGATGGCAGCAGATATTCTGTTGTTCCAAACCGACGTAGTGCCCGTTGGCATTGACCAAAAGCAACACGTTGAACTTTGCCGTGATATTGCAAACAGACTTAACCAAATTTATCCCGACCTCTTTACCGTTCCCGAGCCGATTATGGCAAAGAGCGGCAAAAAGATCATGTCCTTGGCAGAGCCCACCAAAAAGATGAGCAAATCCGATGAAAACACCAATGCGGTAGTTTACATTTTGGATGACAAGGATACCATCATTCGCAAGTTCAAAAGAGCGGTAACCGACTCCGAGGCTGAAATTCGCTTCTCCGAGGATAAACCCGGTGTGAGCAATTTGATGACCATTTATTCTTGCTTTACCGGCAAGAATTATGACGAGATCGAACGCGAGTTTGCCGGCTTGGGTTACGGAGATTTTAAGCTTGCAGTCGGTGAGGCAACTGCCGATGCATTGGCACCCGTTCAGGCTCGTTTTAAGGAATTAATGGCAGACAAGGCGGCACTCGAAGCACAAATGAAGCGCGGAGCAGAGGAAGCATCCTACTATGCGCGCCGCACACTTTCCAAAATTCAAAAGAAGCTTGGCTTTGTACAAATTCGGTAAAAAATTCCGATTTTTGCATAACGCATTTCAAAACAGGGGAAAATCCGTATGGGTTTTCCCTTATTTTTTGTATGCGATTAGGAGTTTTGCTATGTACGTTGTTATTGGCATTTTCGTTTTTCTTTTGTGTTATGTGCTAACGCCGGTGGTTGCGCGCTTGGCTTGGAGGATCGGTGCGGTTGACGTGCCCTTGGATGGGCGCCGTATGCACCGCAGGAGCATTCCGCGCGATGGCGGAGTGGCGATGTTTTTTTCGTTTTTGCTCGGCTTGGTGCTTTTGAACGAGTGGGACCGCTTTTTGACCTCGTTGGCGATTGGATGCGGCATTATGGTGCTTGTAGGACTTGCCGACGACGTTTTTGGCCTTGGTGTATGGGTAAAGCTTTTGTTGCAAGGTGTAACCGCCACGGCCGCGGTCTTGTGGAGCGGTGCCGCAAACGGACCCGGTGCCGCCGGAGCTGTTTTATGGATCGTTTTGCTCATCAACGCGCACAATTTTATCGATGGGATGGATGGCCTTTTGTGCGGTTGCGGAGCAGTAGAATGTCTTATGCTCGGCGCTTGCTTTTTTATAGGAGGGCAGGGCATTTTGGGCATTGCTTCGCTTTATTTAGCGGTAGCGTGTGTGGCTTTTCGCATATACAATCGCTATCCCGCACACGTGTTTGCGGGGGACTCTGGCTCCGAGGCTTTGGGTTTTACTTTGGGCATGCTCTCACTCCCGTTGTTCGGGCAAAAGATGGATCTGTCCCTTCTTGCTCCTCTCTTTATTTTTGCATATCCCATCATTGATTTGGTCAGCTCGGTGGCAAGGCGCATTTTGCACGGTTACAGTCCTTTTCGGGCTGACCGCGCACACCTGCATCACCGCGTGTTTGCGGCAGGTGTTTCGCACGCCGAGTGCACCAATATTTTAATGAGTCTTTGCGCGGTTGCGGGAGTGCTTGGCGTTATGATCAGTTGGGAAAAGCTGTGGCTCGCAGCAGGCATTCTTTGTCCCTTTGCGGCACTCTTTTTGGCAAGGGTCAAACGGTACGTTCTGCTCTTTGATCATTGAAAGCATTCCTTTTCTGTCGTTTTCTTGCTATTGCTCTAAAAAAATAAATAAAAAAGGAAGATTGTTTGTGCAATTTTCCTTTTTTTGCTTGACAAGGAAGGGCAAGGTGTGCTATTATGTATATGTAGCATTGTCGATGCTGAAAGATCATCCAAACAAAAGGAGATATTATTATGGGTACTATTTTTACCGCCGTACTGCTCTTATTTGTTGCCGTTAGCGTTTTGTGGTCTGTATTTGTCCGCAAGCTGGTTAAAACAAGAATCAAGAGCATTTTCGTTATTGCAAGCGTTGTTTTGGCACTGATTGGTACAGTTGCTGTTAAAAACTTTGTGCTTGATCCTGCATTTGCACAGGACACCTTACTTCCTATGGTTGCTTCCGATCTTCCTGCAATGGTGGGAGATCTCGTAACCTCTTCTGCCGCTTTGCGCGAGGTTGCACTTGGTTTGCCGGTAGCATTGATCTCTCCTATGATCTTTGTTCTTCTTTACATCGTTCTTTACGTTTTGACAAGCATCATTTACCTGCTTGTTCTGCTCTTTGCAGGCAGAAAGCTTAGAAAGAGCAAGAAGAATAAGGCTCCTTATGCAAAGGCACGCGGCTTTGTATGGTCTGCATGCTCCGCAGCACTCTCTTTGATCGTTATCCTTCTTCCCATTGCTTTTTACGGCAGCTTGATTGACGATACCTTGGTAGCTCTTTGTGATGCTGATGTAATTCCTACTGACGCACAGGGAACCGTAGAGACCGTTAACGAAAAATACGTTGCTCCCATTACCAAGGGTACCGCTGTTGAAATGTTCCGCGCATTTGGCGGTGACATGGTAATCGAAGAGCTCACCTCTTTCTCGCTCAAGGGTGAAAAGATTTACATTCAAAAGGAATTCGGTGCTATTTCCGGCTTGGTAGGTGACATTATGCCTCTTACCAAGGCAGGCGCTCCCACCAATTACGGTGAAGAAGAGGTTGACGCGGTAGTTTCTATCGTAGATTCCTTGTCCAAGTCCAAGTTCCTTACCGCCATTGCCTCCGAGGCAGTTTACCTTTTGACCGACGACATGGTTTCGGGCGAAAAGGATATGCCTATGGCAGATAACGAAATGTTTGGCGACCTGATTGCAAAGGTAATTACCATTTTGCATGACGATGCACAAGATACCACTCTGTTTGTAGCAGACCTCAAGACCGTTGCCGAAATGGCAGGCGAGCTTGTTAAGGGCGGTGTTCTCAACAATTTGGGCAACATCGATGCACTTATGGAAGAGCTTGCAGGCGGCAGCACCATTAAGAACGTTATTCTTGCGCTGGGCAAGAACAGCAGCATGAAGGGCCTCATTCCCGAGGTTACCAACATCGGTATCGAAGCAATTGCTTCTTTTGTAGAAGTAAAGGCTGATGCAAACGAAGCTTACACCGAGCTTTTGAACACCGTTGCAGCTGACCTCAATGCCGTTAAGGATCTTGAGGGCGAGGGTAAGGCAGCAGAGCTTGCAGCAAAGCTTGCCGATGCATTTGACACCGCAGGCGTTGTTGTTGAAAAGGAAACCGTTGAAGCTTATGCAGCTTCCATGCTTGTTGAAATCGCAAGCATGAGAGATGAAACCGCAGTTACCGCAGATGACGTTCAAGCGTTTTTTGCTACCACCACCCTTGCAAATGCGGTTGCATTGCAAAACGCTGAGGAATATGAAAAGATCACTCTCCTTGTATTCCTTGATGACCTCGTAATCGACGCTGATGCAGCAGCAGAACTGATCACCGACCAAACCGTAGAGCAAGAGGCAGAAGCAATTGGCGGCATCTTCTCTCAAGCGGGATCTCTGTTGAATCAAGTTTCCGGCGAAATCAATATCGGCACCATGGCAGAGTCTGTCGGTGGCATTCTCAACGCGCTGAACAACTCTGTTTGCGTAGGTCAAGAGCGCACCTCCAACCTCTTTGTTGCAATCGTTCAATCCAGCATTGTAAGAGATACTGCTAACATGGATATTGCAACCGCTACAGACCTTGGTATCAAGGGCTCCACCGGCGACAATATCGACTACGCAAAGACCTTTAAGACCATTTCCAACACCATGGATCTGCTCCAAAACATGAACTCCAGCACCGAGGGCGGTATGTCTCAAGAGGACCTTACAACCGTTCTTAAGGATCTTAACCAACAAACCGCGGGCATGATCGAGTCCTACATCACCGAGGATAGATTGACCAATGACTACGGCCTGAATGCAGAGCAATCCGGCACCGCAGCTCCCATTATCTCCGACGTATTCGGCTACATGGGTAGCGCAGATATGACCGAAGAGGAATGCGCAAAAGAAGCAGAAGCAATTACCGACGTTATGAACCTTGTTACTTCCGCAAGTGATAAGGCTTCAAGCGGTGAGAGCAGCCAAACCATCTTTGGCGGTGAGGACAGCGTACTTGGTAAGGATGCAACAAGCACCATCGAGACCATTATGTCCTCCGAGTCCATCAAGCACTCCCTCAACAACAATTCCGACAAGCTCGAAGGCGACATTTTCGGCATGCAAGCAACCCAAGGTGGCGAGGGTGAAGAAGGCGGCGAAGGCCAAGCACCTGCACAAGGTTTGCTGACCGAAGAAGAAATGACCCAACTGGAAGATGCTATGCACGGCTACTACAACGACGAGGAAAGAGTAAACAACCAAACTGAAGAAGAGCGCCAAAAGGATAAGGAAGCTCTGACCAACATTGGTAAGCTCTTTGGTTACTCTGTTGAGGATATGGAAGCTATTTTGAACAGACAATAATCCATAACAAAAACAGTTGAAAAGCAATTCATAAAAAAGCAAGGGAGACCCACACAGGTCTCCCTTTTGTTATCTTTTTTTCTATAACCTATTGCAATTCTTATATAAAAATGGTAAAATAAAGATGGATAATTATGATAGGAGGCTTATATTATGAATATAACCGAAATTTTGGGCCGTTGTGACCACACCCTGTTGTTGCAAACCGCAACTTGGGATGAAATTCGTGCTATTTGCGATGATGGCATGAAATACCAAACCGCATCTGTTTGCATTCCCCCTTGCTACGTAAAGCAGGCTAAGGAATACGTTGGCGACCGTCTTGCTATCTGCACCGTTATCGGCTTCCCGAATGGAGACAGCACCACCGCTGTTAAGTGCTTTGAAACCGCAGAGGCTCTGCGCGAGGGCGCCGATGAGATCGATATGGTCATTCACGTAGGTGACCTCAAGGCAGGCAATGACGAAAAGATCCTTGAAGAAATCCGCGCCATTAAGGCGGTTTGCGGCGAAAAGATCCTTAAGGTCATTATCGAAACCTGTCTTTTGAACGAGGACGAAAAACTGCGTATGTGCCGCATCGTTACCGAATCGGGTGCGGACTATATTAAAACCTCTACCGGTTTTTCCACCGCAGGTGCTACCCGTGAGGATGTAGCCCTGATGCGCGCAAACGTAGGCGCACACGTAAAGGTTAAGGCGGCAGGCGGCATTGCAAGCCTCGCCGATGCTGAGGACTTTATCAACCTCGGTGCCGACCGTCTTGGCACAAGCCGTGTAGTAAAGATTATCAAGAACACCGACAACGGTGGATACTAATATTTGAAAAGGAGATTAAGATTATGGCAATCCCGACCCCTCACATTTCCGCTAAAAAAGAAGATATAGCAAAGACCGTGCTGATGCCCGGTGACCCCTTGCGCTCCGAATTTATTGCAAAGAACTTTCTTACCAACCCTGTACTCGTAAACGACGTTCGCGGCGTTCACGGCTACACAGGTGAATACAATGGCAAAAAGGTAACCGTTATGGCATCCGGTATGGGACAACCCTCTATCGGTATCTATTCCTATGAGCTGTTCAACTTCTATGATGTTGACGCCATCATTCGCGTAGGTACCTGCGGTTCCTTCCACCCCGACCTGCACGCGCGTGACATCATTGTTGCTATGGGCGCTTGCACAAACGGCAACTATGCTATGCAATACAACCTCCCCGGCACCTTCGCTCCCATCGCTGACTTCGACCTCGTTCGCAGAGCTGCTGACGAGTGCGAAAAGGCAGGCGTTAACTACAAGGTAGGCAACATCTTCTCCTCCGATATTTTCTATGACGAAGCAAACTCCGGCATGGATTGGGCAAAAATGGGCGTACTTGGCGTAGAGATGGAATCTGCCGCACTTTACTGCAACGCCGCACGTGCCGGCAAAAAGGCACTTTGCATTTGCACCGTAAGTGATTCCTTTATTTATCCCGAGGAGAATACAACCGCCGAAGAGCGTCAAAATTCCTTCACCGCTATGATGAAGATTGCGCTCAACTTGGCGTAAAGAGAAAGCTATGACCAAAAGAGTATTTTTGATTGTGCTGGATAGCGTAGGAATTGGTGAACTCCCCGATGCCGCCAACTTTGGCGATGCAGGCAGCAATACCATCGGCGCTATTCGCAACCATCCCAATTTTTCCTGCCCGAACCTTGAAGCACTCGGTTTGTTCAACATCGAAGGAGTTGGCGGCGGTGTTTCCGCTCCCCGCGCATCCTTTGCGCGTATGCGCGAGAAGTCGATGGGCAAGGATACCACCATTGGACACTGGGAGATCGCGGGCATTGTTTCGCCCCAACCGCTCCCCACGTATCCGGGCGGCTTTCCGGCTGACCTGATAGCAGAATTCGAAAAGAGAACCGGTCGCAAGACCATTTGCAATCTGCCGTATTCGGGAACCGACGTTATTCGCGACTACGGTGACGAGCTTTGCAAAACCGGTGCGCTCATCGTCTATACCTCTGCCGATAGCGTATTCCAAATTGCCGCACACGAGGATATCGTTCCCATTGAGGAGCTTTACCGCTATTGCGAAATTGCGCGTGAGCTGCTCACGGGTGAGCACGCCGTAGGACGTGTCATCGCGCGTCCCTTTACGGGTGAGCATCCCTATGCGCGTACTCCTCGCCGTCATGACTATTCGCTCCTGCCGCCTGCAAAGACCATTGCGGACGTTCTCGCGGAGCGCGGATTTGCTACCATTTCGGTAGGCAAAATCTATGACATTTTTGCAGGCAAGGGATTTAGCGAAAGCAATCCCACACCCAACAATGCAGGCGGCATGGCAAAGACCGATGAGATCGCTGCGCGCGACTTTGCAGGTCTGTGCTTTACCAACCTTGTTGATTTTGATATGGTATTCGGTCACCGCAACAACGTTGCAGGCTACGCGCAGGCTCTTACCGAGTTTGACGCTTGGCTTGGCGGATTTATGGAAAGAATGGGCGAGGACGACATTTGCATTATTACCGCCGACCACGGCTGTGACCCTGCAACGCCTTCTACCGACCACTCGCGCGAGCATACACCTATGTTGATCTTTGGCAAGGGCATTCGCCAAGGGATTGACCTTGGCACACGTGCGTCCTTTGCTGATATCGGTGCCACCG
>JAGBSQ010000102.1 GCA_017631775.1 Clostridia bacterium
GGTGATCGGCTCTTTTTTGGGGAGCGACGTTGCAACCATTTCGATATGAGCGAGTTCATCTGCTCCCACGTCGGTGGATGGCATCAGGACAACAAAATCATGGTCGGCAAATTCGCATTCGATGCCGTTCTCTCGCAGATGTGATGCAAAATCCACACCTGTATAGCCAAACGACTTGGTTGCAAGCGTGATTTTGAGCGGTTCATTTCCCACAAGTTGATAACCGTAAAGAGTGAGACGTTTCTTCAATTCATCGAGGCGTGCGACTGTGCGAGAGAGATTCTCGCGGCAGCTTTCTGCAAGGTAGGCGTTTGCCGCATCGAGGGATTGCAGAATGAGATAAGACGGACTTGTGGAACCAAAGAGAGCCAAAGAATTTTTTGCGGCCTCTACAAGACTTGCATCAGCCCTCTTGGAGATGTGCAAATAGGCACCACCTGTGAGCACGGGCAGGGTTTTGTGTGCCGAGGAGCAGCACATATCAGCTCCCAAGTCGGTGGGGTAGAGAGAGGTCTCCAAAAACTTGAGGTATGCACCGTGTGCGCAGTCCACCAAAAGCAGAACCCCATAGCGGTGGCAAACTTCGGCAAGCGATGCAATATCTGCAACATTCCCAAGATAATCGGGGGATGTCAAATACAGTGCCGTTGGCAGATAGGGAGCCTTTTGCAGCATCTTCTCCAACTCGTCGGGGGAGATGGCACAGGAAAGATAACTTTCTCCGTCTGTTCCATAGAGCCATTCGACGTCTACGTTGAGCAGTGCAACAGCAGAGAGAAAGGTCTTGTGTACGTTGCGAGTTGCCCAAACATAGAGATGCTTTTTCTCTAGCCAAGCCTGCATTTTTGCAAGATGAAGCATGGCTCTAATACATTGCGACGAACCTTCGGTAGAATAAAAGGTATGCGCGCCAAAGAGGGCAGAGGCGTTTTCTTCACTCTCTTTGATGATGCCGTCGGCTTCATAAAGTGAGTCGGCACCCGAAATTTCGGTAATATCGAGAGCTTCCATGCCGAGCACACCTTCGCCCTTGTGACCGGGCATGTGCATGCGCATGGTTTTACTTTCGTTGTAGTTGCGAACAAAGTCGCAAATGGGGGTGTTTATCTTCTTCATTGTTCGTTTCTTGCAAGCGTGCGCGCGATTTCAACCATAATAGCGCATTCCATTCTCTTGCGGAAGAGCTCGCAACCGTACTTATAAACACCGGTTACGCTACCCGTAGAGTGATAAGCGTTTGCGGCACAA
Organism: Clostridia bacterium; assembly: GCA_017631775.1. Next base: position 1,249 of record JAGBSQ010000102.1, read on the forward strand.
CCGCCCGAGCAATAAAGCTTTGCCCAACAGTCGCGGCAATCGGGGCGTGCGTAAACGTTGCAGTTTGCAAAATCGCATTGGGTTTCTTTGTTAGTCACACCGTTCCAAATGTCGCCGAGCTTGAATGCTTCCTCGCCAACAAATTGGTGGCAGGGGTAAAGGTCACCCCAAGGAGTAACCGCCATATATTCGGTTCCCGAACCGCAACCCGAAATGCGCTTGTAGATGCAGGGGCCACCGGTCAGGTCGATCATGTAGTGATAGAAGGTGAAAGGACGTCCCTCGCGGTCGCGTTCAAGCATCAGTTCTGCGAGTTTTTCGTATTGGTCGAGAACGATGGGGAGATCCTCTTGCGTCAGTTCCGAAGGGTCACCGGGTGCGCAAACAACGGGCTCCATGCTCAGTTCATTAAAGCCGAGATCGAGCATAGTTTGAATATCTTTGAGAAAATCGGGGTTCGCGTGGGTAAACGTGCCGCGCATATAGTAGCCTTTTCCGCCGCGTTCTTTTACGAACTTTTGGAACTTGGGAACGATCTGCTCCCAGCTGCCGCGTCCTGCATAGTCTACGCGATAGCGGTCGTGGATTTCTTTGCGGCCGTCAAGGCTGAGCACTACGTTATGGCACTCACGGTTGGCAAAATCAATGACGTCATCGTCAACAAGCATACCGTTTGTGGTCAGGGTAAAGCGGAAATTCTTGCCCTTTTCTTTTTCGATGGAGCGCGCATAAGCGACGAGTTGCTTCACGACGTCAAAGTTCATCAAAGGCTCACCGCCAAAGAAGTCGACCTCAAGATTGCGGCGTGTGCCCGAATTGGCAACAAGAAAATCAAGCGCTTGTTTGCCTACCTCAAAGCTCATTACGGCTCTGTCACCGTGGTACTTGCCTTGGCTTGCAAAGCAGTAGGAGCAGTTGAGGTTGCAGGTGTGTGCTACGTGCAGGCAGAGCGCCTTGATAACACCCGAGGTCTTTTCCTTGAGGTGTCCTGCCATGCCCGCAAAGGTGTCGGGGGCAAAGAGCTTGCCACTCTCCGTGAGGGTGGTGACTTGATCGTAGCATTCCTCAATGTCAGCGGCTGTGATATCCTCGCGAGAGGCATATTGTTCATTCAGTTGGTCAATTATTTCTTCGCGGCTTTTTTCTTGGTAGAGCGCAATGATGTCATAAGCCACCTCGTCCACTACGTGAACGCCGCCCGAGCAAGAATCGAGAACGATGTTATAACCGCCCAATTTGTATTGATGTACCATATATGTAAAAACTCCTTTGATAAGAACAAAATGCGCCTTGGGGAAAGGCATTAAAAACGCCGCCAAAATGGCGGCGTTTTAGTGAGAAGAATTATTTCTCGGTGTTCTCGCATTGTTGGTTAGCGATACCGCAGCTGGTCTTGCAAGCAGATTGGCAAGAGGTTTGGCATTCGCCGCAACCGCCGTTCTTTGCGCTTTCGCAAAGGTTACGAGTTTCGATGGTTTGGATATGTTTCATAATAGAAAACCTCCGAATAGAAAATTTACACCATATATCATATCA
>JAGBSQ010000103.1 GCA_017631775.1 Clostridia bacterium
GGGTTCTCGGTGAAATCTCGTCCAAGAGCCTGCGTGGTAGCAAAATGGAGGACGTTATCTTTGGCGGTGCCGACAGCCGTCGCCCCATGGGTTACGCCGAGGTATCGGTCACTTTCGATAACCGCGGAGATTTTGCAAAATTGGATTGCCCCTACGATGAGGTTACGGTTACCCGTCGCTACTACCGTTCGGGTGACAGTGAATACTTTATCAACCGCAAGGGCGTTCGTCTGAAGGATATCTACGAGCTCTTTATGAACACCGGTGTTGGCCGTGACGGTTACTCTATCATCGGTCAGGGCCGTATTGCCGAAATGGTATCCCGTAAGAGCGAAGAGCGCCGCAGCGTGTTTGAGGATGCTTCGGGTATTGCAAAATACCGCTATAAAAAGAACGAGGCAGAACGTAAGCTCAAGGCCACCGAGGATAATATGATGCGCGCAAACGATATCTTCCTTGAGGTATCGGCACAGGTAGGTCCTCTTCAAAAGGAGGCCGAAAAGGCGAAAAAGGCTATTGAGCTCATGGAGAACAAAAAGAGAGCAGACGTAAGTTTGTGGCTCTATGATACCGAAAAGCTGCACGATGAGCTTGCAAATGCCGAGGAGGCAATGAAGCGTGCAACCTTCGACTTGCAAATGGCAGAGGATTCCATTCAATCTCTCGAGGCGCAAAACGCAAAATTGTTTGAAGCATCGCAGAGCAGCAAAAAGGAATCCGAAGAGCTGCTCACACAAATTCGTGAGCAGACCGATCGTTGCCATCAGTTGGAGAGTGAATATCGCGTAGCCGAAAACACCGTTTCCCATGCCAAGGAGCTCATTGCCGCAACGCAAGGTAGTGTAGGCGGCACCGAAAAGGCTTTGCAAAACGAAATGGAGGCTTGCTCCAAGCATGCAACCAAAATTGCCGAGCTGCAACAAAGTGGGGAAGAACTTACCCAAGAGCAAGAAAAGCTCACACTTGAGCAAACCCACCTGACTGCAAAGGCAAACGAGCTCGAGGGCAACGTTGCACAAGCGCTGGAGGATATTCGTGCGCTTGAGAGCGAGGCTGTGGACGTTAAGGTTCGCATTTCGGTTTTGGAGAATGCAAAGAACTCCGACACCGATAAGAACAGCTCGGCTCTGACCGAGCTCGAAGGCTACCGCAAGATCTCCGATGAACTCTCGGAGCAATGCACCCTCAAAGAGCATGCGGTTGCCGATTACGAGGCTGAAATTGCAAACATCGACAGTGAGATCTCCAAAAAGGAGCAGGCTCTTACCGATGCTACCGCGGCGCTCAAGTCCAGCACCGCAAAGCTGAATAACGAAACCTTCCGCCGCGACTCGATTGCACAAAGAATTGCAACCTTTAAGGCGATGGAAGAACAATTCGAGGGCTACTCCAATGCCGTTCGCTATGTTATGAAGCAGTATGGGGAAGGCAAGATCACCGATGCACACGGCGCACCTTGCGGAACCATCTACGGCCCTCTCTCCAAGGTTATCTCTGTTAACGATAAGTATTTGACCGCTATCGAGATTGCACTTGGCGCAAACCTGCAAAACATTGTTGTAGAGGACGAAGCAACCGCAAGAGCGGCAATGCACACCCTCAAGCGCGGCGAGGCAGGTAGAGCAACCTTCTTCCCGCTCACTTCCATGAAGGCGAGCGAGACCACCAAGGAGATTACCGATGCCGCAGGTTTTGAAGGCTACATCGGTGTTGCCGACACCTTGGTAGATGCCAAAAAGGAATTCACCCAAGTGCTTTCCTCTCTTCTTGGCAGAATTGTTGTGTTCGATAACATCGAGCATGCAAGCGTTATGGCAAAGGCTCTGCACTATCGCGTGCGCGTTGTCACCCTTGACGGCCAACAAATCAATGCAGGCGGTTCCTTCACGGGCGGTTCTGTTCGCACCGGTAGCGGTATTCTTTCCCGCGCAGGTGAAATCAAGCGTCTTGAGGCTGAACTCGAGGAGCGCAAGGCCGCTGTTGAAAAACTCGAGGGCGAGGTTGCCAAGCTGACCGATGAGGTTCAATCCACCGAGGATGATAAATATGCCGCTGAGGACCGTCGCGAGCTCATCGTTGTTCTTCGCAACACCGAGAATTCGCAGCTTGACCAACTCCGCGCTAAAAAAGATGCAAACGATACCTTGCTCTCCAAGCTCCGCGCCGATATGCAAGAGTATGAAAATGCAAAGATCAAATACGAAGAGGATATCGAAACTCTCACCGCCGAGGCAAAGACACTCCGTCACCGCATTGCTGAGATGACCGATTTCCGCATGGAAAAGGATGCCGAGCGCGGCGAGATCATTTTGCACCTCGATGAAATTTCCAAGAGCCTGACCGAGCTCTATATCCGCATCAGCGAAAACCAAAAGGATATCGACACGGCAACCATGCTCAAAACCGCATCCGAAGAGAGAATTGAAACCTTCAACCGCGAAATGATGGTGCTTTCCGGCCGCATCAATACCCAAACCGAGCAAATTCGTCTTACCAACGAGGCAATGGAGGCAAACCGTTCCGCGCACACCGCGGCAACTGCCGAGCTCGAACGCCTCAACGAAAAGCGCGGCGCGGTAGAAAAAGATAACTTCGAGTTCGAGCGCAAGCTCAACGAACTCAATGCAAAGCTGCGCGATCGCATGAACCACAAGGAGCTCGTTTTCCGCGAGCATACCAAGTGCGAATCCAAGCTTTTGGGATTGCGCGATACGCAGGATAAGCTTGCTACCAAGCTTTGGGATGATTATGAACTCACCCGTGCCGATGCAGTAGCCCTCGGTTATCCTCCCGTTACCAAGGAGAACCGAGCAGAAATGATGGCTCTGCAAACCGATTGCCGCAACAAGCTGCGCGTGATCGGTCACGTCGACCTCGACGCTGTTAACAAGTACGAAGAGGTTAAGGTTCGTTACGATTACATGAGCGCACAAATCAACGACCTCGAAGCCGCACGCAAAGAACTCAACGGCATCATCAGCCAACTCGAGGTAGAAATGAAGGCCTCCTTCATTGACTCCTTTAACAAGATCAACGAAAACTTTGGCAAGGTATTTGCCGAGCTCTTTGGCGGTGGTTCTGCCGAGCTGTCTTTGTCCGATCCCGACAACGTACTCGAGAGCGGTATTGAGATCAAAGCGGCACCTCCCGGCAAGATCATCAAAAACCTGATGCAGCTCTCCGGTGGTGAGCAAGCATTCGTTGGTGTTGCATTGTTCTTTGCAACCATTCAAGTTAACCCCACGCCGTTCTGTATTTTGGACGAAATTGAGGCCGCACTCGACGAAGTCAACGTTGAGCGTTTGGCACAGTACATCAAGCGCTATTCCCACGGCACGCAGTTCATTATGATCACGCACCGCCGCGGTACAATGGCAGCTGCCGATAGACTTTACGGCGTAACCATGCCCGAGCACGGTATCTCCAAGATCCTGATGCTGGACGTAAATGATATTTCCAAGAAGGAAGGAGAAGAGTGGAATGGCATTTTTGGATAAGCTCTTTGGCAGAAAAAAACGTGAGCAAGAACAAAAAGCCCAAGAGGAACTCCTCAAAATAGAAAGAGAAAAAGCCGAAGCAGAAGCAAAGGCACAAGCCGAAGCAGAAGCCAAGGCAAAAGCCGAAGCAGAAGCTAAGGCAAAAGCCGAAGCAGAAGCCAAAGCGAAAGCCGAAGCAGAAGCCAAAGCAAAAGCCGAAGCAGAAGCCAAAGCAAAGGCCGAAGCAGAAGCCAAAGCACAAGCCGAAGCAGAAGCTAAAGCAAAAGCCGAAGCAGAAGCTAAAGCA
>JAGBSQ010000015.1 GCA_017631775.1 Clostridia bacterium
CCGTTGACATTGACAACGACGAAGAACCCCAATCAGAAGACCTCGTAGAAGAGGCTGCCGAAGAGGTAGTTGAAGAAGCTTAATTTCAACAAGGGTAAGCAAAAAGAGAACCGCAAAGGTTCTCTTTTTGCCTGTTTGAAAGATGGAACATATCAAACGAATTTTAAGTTACACAAGACGGGCGCTTGACGATTACCAAATGATAAAGCCCGGAGATAAGATTGCTGTGGGGGTTTCTGCCGGAAAGGATTCGCTCACGCTTTTGTGCGCCATGGCAGAGCTTCGTCGCTTTTATCCCGTTCCCTTTGAGCTTGTTGCCGTTACGGTTGACATGGGCTTTGAGGGCGGCATGGATTTCTCCCCGATTCAAAAGCTGTGCGACGAATTAAACGTTCCCTACCACATCACCAAAACCGAAATTTCAAAAATCATTTTTGACATTCGCCAAGAAAAATCTCCTTGCTCTCTTTGCGCCAAGATGCGTCGCGGTGCGCTCCATCGCGCGGCAAAGGACCTCGGCTGCAACGTGGTCGCCCTCGGTCACCACTTTGACGATGCCGTAGAAACCTTTATGCTCAACCTCTTTTTTGAGGGACGTCTTGGCTGTTTCTCCCCTGTAACTTACTTATCGAGAATGGATATTACGCTCATTCGCCCCATGATTTACATGCCCGAAAAAGAGGTGCGCTACTTTTCTAACAAAGTGGACTTGCCCGTTATCAAATCTCCCTGTCCTGCGGACGGAAACACGCAACGCGAAGAGATGAAGCAGCTGCTTGCCAAGCTTGACCGCGAGCACGACGGACTTCGTTATCGCATTTTTGGCGCGATGCAACGCGGCGAGATCGACGGCTTCAAGGTCGTGCCCGGTATGCAAGGCATTAAGGCGTATGAGGAAGACAGCGAGTAACACCGCTTGAAATCTTCGCGCACCCGCGAGCAAGTTTTTGATAAAACTTTTTTCAAAAAGTTTTCGCGGTCAAGGCGCGTAGCCTTGTCGCAGTATGCGAAGCATACGGGAAGTTGCTGCAACTTCTTGCTTCAGCAGAGCGCGAAACAAAACCTCGGCGTTTCTTTTCATTAGCCTTTTCTTTGCGCCTCCACTTTGCAAAGAAAAGGCGGCTATGAAGTTTATGTAGACAAACAAACTGTTCGTGCACGAAACCTTGTCAGCCACTTTTTCTTTTGGCATCGTAGGCGCAAAAGAAAAAGTTAACAAAAAGAAAAGCGCCACAGACGGGGGCGCTGCCCCTCCACCCCGCAAGCTTTTGGAAAAGCTTGACCAAAACTTTCACACAAGAGACACACTAATTTTAAGAGAGGAACCACAATGAACTTTTTACCGCTTTCGCGCGCGGACATGGTGGCGCGCGGTTGGGATAAACCCGATTTTGTATACGTTACGGGTGACGCTTACGTCGATCATCCGTCCTTTGGCGTCTCTATCATCTCCCGCGTGCTCGAAGCCGCAGGCTATCGTGTTGCTATCCTCTCGCAACCTGACTATAAAAGCTGTGACGCCTTTCGCGAATACGGTCGTCCGCGCCTCGGTTTTCTCGTTACGTCCGGCAATATCGACAGTATGGTGGCACATTACACCGCTTCCAAAAAGCGCCGTAGCTTTGACTATTACTCCCCCGGCGGCGAGATGGGCAAACGCCCCGACCGTGCCGTAATCGTCTACTCCAATCGCATCCGCGAAGCATATGGCGACGTGCCGATCATCATCGGTGGTCTTGAGGCCTCTCTCCGCCGCTTTGCTCACTACGACTATTGGGATAACAAAGTACGCCGTTCCATTCTCGTTGACAGTACCGCCGATATTCTCACCTACGGTATGGGAGAAAACATCCTTTTGCGCATCGCAGAGCTTCTCGCGCGCGGTGTACCGATTAAAAAGATCCGCGACGTGCGCGGAACCGTTTACCTTGCAAAACCCGAGGATGCCGTTCACTATGACGTTGCGGCAACCTTTGATTATAACGAACTCAAAAGCGATAAGCGCAAATATGCCGAGGCTTTTGGCGTGCAATACAAAAACCAAGATGCCATTAACGGTCGCGCCATTTGCGAGCTTTACGACGGCAAAATGCTTGTGCAAAATCCGCCGATGCCCCCTCTTGAAAGAAAAGAGCTCGACCGCGTTTATGCCCTACCCTATATGCGCGATTATCACCCCACGTACAAAGAAAAAGGCGGTGTTCCCGGCATCGAAGAGGTCAAATTCTCCATTACCCACAACCGCGGTTGCTTTGGCGGCTGCAACTTCTGCGCCCTCGCTTTTCATCAAGGCAGAACCGTTCGCTCTCGCAGTGAGCAGAGCGTAATTGAAGAAGCACGCAAGATCACCGCGCTCCCCGATTTTAAGGGATACATCCACGACGTTGGCGGCCCGACAGCCAACTTCCGCTACCCTGCCTGCAAAAAGCAGCTCACCGACGGTGTGTGCGCAAACCGCAAGTGTTTGGCCCCCAAGCCTTGCCCCAATCTTGAGGTCGACCACACCGAGTACCAACACCTCATCGAAGCCGTCGAAGCTCTGCCGCGCGTCAAAAAGGTGTTCATTCGCAGTGGCATCCGTTTTGACTATTTAATGGAAGACAAAAACGATTCCTTCTTCCGCAAGCTCGTGAGAGATAACGTCAGCGGTCAATTAAAGGTCGCGCCCGAGCATTGCTCTTCGGCGGTGCTTTCCTGCATGGGCAAACCGAATTTTGAAGTCTATGAAAAATTCCGCGAGAAGTTCTTTGACATCACGCACGAAATTGGAAAAGAGCAATATCTTGTCCCCTATCTCATGTCCAGCCACCCCGGCTCGACGCTCAAGGATGCCATTGAGCTTGCCGTTTGCCTGAAGAAAAACGGCTACGCGCCCGAGCAGGTGCAGGACTACTACCCTACCCCCGGCACGGCATCCACGGTGATGTATTACACGGGCATTAACCCCCTGAATATGAAGTCCGTTTACGTTGCCACCGACTATCACGAAAAGCAACTGCAACGCGCGCTCTTGCAATACAACCGCCCGCAAAACGCAGACCTCGTACGCGAGGCACTGACAAAGGCGGGACGCACTGACCTGATTGGTCACACGCCCGATTGTCTTGTTCGCCCTGCGAACGCACACACCCCGCGAAAGGATGCAAAAAAGCCGACATCCCCTGCAAGAAGTGTGAAAAAGGACACCAAAAAAGATGGAAAAGGCGCAAAACCCACCACACGTGGTGCAAAAAGCACTCCACGCCCCACAAAAAAGACAACTGCCAAGTCGGGTGGGAATGGAAAGAAAAAAAGATAAAACTTAAAAATTTTTTCAACTTGCGTGATGTAAGTATTCCACTTTCTGTTTGTTATGATAGAGGCTTCCCAATCAAGCCCAAATATCGAAAAGAGGAAAACAAGTAATGAAAAAAACATTTAGAATGCCTTTGTTCTGTTTCCTGCTGATTGCCCTGATACTAACGGTTGTGGCATGCGCAGAAAAGCCAAACATACCAAGTGAGGAACCTACAACCGAGGCAACCACTCCGGAAGTTACCACTCCGGAACCCCCAAAAGAACCCGTTCCCGTTGATACGCTCAACGGCATGACCGCAAAGCAACTGTATGAGGCATTTATTGAGGAGTATTTTTCTTCTGCCCAATTTGACATAGAGCTGACCGTTGAACAAACCAATGGAGACGGTGTCGGTTTGGCTTCGTCGATTGCTACCAAAATCGGCGAAAATGCCGTATACTATTTTCTGACAGTAACAGACTACATGGATGAGCAACCAATGGAAGTTTGGTTAATTGACGATGTGGCTTATGTCAACAGTTACGGTGAAAAAATCAAGCGCGAAAACATTGGCTCAATAGATGAAATCCTCGGCGAAGGTGCTTTGGATGCCGTTTGGGGTTCTTTTAAACAAGGCCTTCCCCAAGTGTATATCGATGCGCTTGAGGCGGCGCAGCTCTATTTTGCAGATGACGTTTACTACTATACCATTACGGTTCCCGTAGGGAATATAGAATATGACAGCGTTACCGAAACCGTTTACTTTAACGAGCGCGGCAAAGTAATTGGTGTTACCGCTATTGCCGATGGCTATTCGATGCGTGCCACCATCAACTCCTACGGCAAGCCCGTTACCATCACGCCCCCTGCAGATGCCGATGAATACGTTCCCGAATTCACTCCCGTTGACTCCCTTTGCGGAATGAATGCCGCTCAGTTGTACGAAACGTTTGAAAACGAATATAAAAACAGCACCGCATACGACATTCGGTATTATTGGAAACAAGCTCCCGGCAAGAGCTATACGCCAACAGAGAAAAATCTCATCGTAAACGGGAACAGCCACTATTATTCTTACAGTGGATACAGCGATCCCATAAAAGCATGGATCATTGACGACGTTGCCTACATTGATTACGGCAATTGGCAAAGAAAGTGCTCTCCCGAAGACATTGATGATATTTTCAGTGAGAAATTTTACAATTCTCTTTTCCCCACACTCATCCAAGATGCGCCCGCGACATATTACGACACTCTTGCAACCGCTCAGCTTTATTTTGATGCTATCCATAAAGCTTACTGCTGTACCGTTACATTTTTTGAAAGCGAAGACAGTACTCTTCCCACAACCAAAACCGTTTATTTTAATGCAAACGGAAAGTTGATTCAAATAACCGAAACCGTTGGGGAATCCTATTTGCAAATTGATGTAAACTATGAAACTCCCACAGAAATTCTCCCACCCGAAGATACCGAAGCATACTACGAGATACCCAAATTTCCCTCTACCGATGAGGAATTTTATCAATTCTATGTCAATCTTTGCACCAATTTACAACAAGAAAACAACTTCCAAGTAAATATTGTTCTCCAAGGAAAAAGCATATTCTACCAACTTGCAGGCGCAAATAAGCGTATTATGGTATACGAAATTGGGAATACCGAAAGCCGATGGATCGTTGACGGTAAGGGATATACAAAAATTGATAGCAACAACGCTTACAAAACTCCCCTAACCCCCGCATTTTTAAAAGAATTTTCTGATGTAGAAAATCTTCTCCCCATCATCCCTCAAAAGCAAGAAGAACTTCAAAATTTTGATTTCGTCTATGATCTTTATCGCTTCGAGAGTACCTTCACGTTTGAGCAAGTGGACGCATCCGGTGCCCTTTGGCAATATGAATACAAAATTTCGGATGTATACAACCTCGTAGAGGTTTGCATCACCAAATTTGTGGAGGGCGAAAAGACTGAAACTCGCGAATTCGAGTTTCGTTTTAATCTCGACCTCCAGATAGAAGCGCCTTTCGCTTACTAATAAAAACACAAAGCAGCCACCCCGAAGGGTGGCTGTTTTCTTATCTTTTATTACTTCCCTGCCTTATTTCTCGCGGCGGTGAGGGTGTTTTTGAGCAACATAGTGATGGTCATCGGTCCCACGCCCGATTGCTTGGTTCGACCTGCGAACACGCACGCTCCTCGCCCCTCGGGCAAGGATGGCAAAAAGCCAACATCCGCGCAAAAGGCACTCCAAAAGAGCGGCAAAAATGATGGAAAAGGTGCAAAAACCGCCACACGTGGTGCAAAAAACAACGCACGCCCTGCCAAAAAGGCAACCACCAAAACGGACACTTGCAGCAAGAAAAAGAGATAACCCCAAAAACAGAAAAGGCTTTTCCATTTAAGAAATTGGGAAAGCCTTTTGCTTCTTTCAACAGCTTTACAAACAGATTTTGCAAGCTTGAGAAATATTTTTTGTTTTTTCAAAAATTGAGTGATATGCTCACCGCGATTTCCGTTTATTAAGGTAGAGGCCCAAAAACAACAAAAAGGAGACAAAAAATGAAAAAGACATTTTGCTTTGCTGCCCTTATCGGCTTGATGATTGCGGTTATGCTTTCAACCGCTTCCTGCCTTGGTAACACCGACCCTCGTCAAACAACTCCCGAGACGACCGTTGCAGAGCCTACAACCCCTGCAGAAACCACAACCGAAGAAACAACTCCCGAAGAGACCACTCCCCCCGAGCCGATAGACCCCGACAAGCCCGAGGGTGCGGTTTTGGTGGATTCTATCAACGGCAAAAGCCTTTCGGAACAAATCCTCGCATTCTCAAAAGAATTCGAAGAGGTTGAAAGCTATGATTGGTTTGTTTCGGTAGAAGCGGTAGAGGATGGCGTTCCCGTTTCGGAATACGTCTCCCTTAAGTTTTACAACGGTGAATTTATTGCTTGCGCACAGCAAAACGGTGTGCTTAACGAAATCCATTTTGTAAACGGTATGCTCTATATAAGCCGTGACGGTCAAAAAATGAAGCTTACCATCGAAAACCCCGACGATATTTTGGGTGAGGGATATGTTGAGGGATTGAAGGATATGTTTTCCACTTTTCCCGAATTTTCCGAGGATGAAGCAACCGAGGCCGATGCCAGCCACATCTATCTTTTGGATAACGTCTATTACGTAACCGTTCACGAGACCGATGAAGAAAGCGGCGAGGAAGTGTCCACCACCTTCCAATTTAATGCCAACGGTGAATTCATTCGTGTCGACGGCACCTCCGAGAAAGAAAACTATACGTTCGTTGTTAACAGCTACAACAAGCCCGTCACCATCACGCCCCCCTCTAATGCCGGCGAGTATGTGATTGCAGGCAACACGGCGGTTCCCGAGGGCGCTGTTCCCATTGCACTTTTGAACGGCATGAATGCCACCGAACTGTTTGAAAAGTTTGTGCAAGAATATTCCTCGGCGCAAACCTTTGATATTGAAATGACAGTAAAACAAAGCGCGAATGGGGCAACGGTAACCTCTACCGTATCTGTCAAGCTCGGCGAAGATGCCCTTTACTATAATATGTCCTTGGATGGAGACGGCGTAGAGCTTTGGATGTTTGAGGATATTAGTTACCTCAACTACAACGGTCAAAAAACCAAGCAAGCGGGGCTTAAAATAGAGGACGTTCTTGGCGAGGGAGCTTTGGAGGATGCGCTTCTTTCTGTCATTTCCGAAATTCCCGAGGCATACTACACCAATCTTGCCGAGGCACAAATTTATTATTTGAACGGTCTTTACTTCTTTACCGTCATGCTCCACCAAAGCGGTATGGGGATGATTTCTGAAATCGTTATGTTTGATGCCAATGGCAACGTTGTTCGTATCATCGACCAAACCGACGAGCTTTATATGGATTACACGGTTAACGGTTACGGCAAGCCCGTTGAAATTCTGCCCCCTGCAGATGCAGATAGCTACGTTGCCGAAGGCGAAACTCCCGACAACACCATCCCCACACTCCCCCAAACCGAAGAAGAAATCTACGCGCTTTACTCCAACATGTGCCTTGTATTGCAAAACGCCGATAGCTATACCCTCTATTTGCTGATTGATGGCTTGGAATATTTGGATTACGCGATATCGGGAGAAGACGCCTACGTCATGTTCTATAATGAAAGCGGCAATTTGGAAAGATGGCTCATTGGCGGTGTTGGCTACTTTTGTGATGACGGAACGACCGTTTACCGCGCACAAATGACACAAAGCTTTTTGAACATTTTCACTTCTGTCAAGTCCGCTCTCCCCATCGGCATCATTGACCGCGGCGACATGAGCAACCTGCGTTGCACCTACGATACCGACTATGATGAGATTGTTGTTTGGTTTGATATTCTCGGCGATGACGGCGAGGTAACGTACTGCAAATATGCTCTTTTTGAAAGTGACGGCTATGCTTACATCGAGATCATCTACACTTTTACCAAAGACGGTCAGGTCATTGAAGACGACTACTTCTTCTTTGATGCGATAAACGACCCCACAATCAAAATTGAACTGCCCTGAGCAATGCCGCAAAAGTGCATTCAAGGCAAGAAAAAACAACCAAACGGCTCTTCCCTTTGTTGGGAGGAGCCGTTTTTTGCTATCACCGTTAAACCGTTTGTCAAAAGAGGTTGACAACATTTATTTTTTGTGTTATCCTTTACAAAACAAGGCTTTGGTCAGTCGTTTTTTATTTTTGGATTTCACGTAATGTGCATGCTCCAAATTCTGTTTATTAAAGTAGAGGCCCATAAACACGAGCCCAAAACAAAAAGGAGACAGAAAATGAAAAAAACTTTTAAGTTCACCGTGTTGCTCTGCTTGACTGTTGTTATAATACTTGCGGGCGTAGCGTGCAAGCAAGAGCCGAGCACACCGCAAACAACCACTCCCACTCCTACTCCCACCACCCCGGCGGAGACAACCACCCAAGAGCCTATTGACCCCGATATGCCCGAGGGTGCCACGCTTGTAGAATCGCTGAATGGCAAAAACGCCAAGGAGCTGCTTGAACAATTTGCAGAGGACTTTTCAAATGCCGAAAGCTATGATTTGGATGCAGCAATGTCAACAACCGTTGAGGATATCAAATTTGAGCAATTTATAAAACTCCGAGTTAACAGTGAAAAACTTGCAATGCTATTGGAAACTGATGGCATCTTTTATAGCGTTTATTTTGTAGACGGCATGATTTACGTCAATACAAACGGCGAAAAGATCAAAATGCCTGCCACCGACATTGACGATATGCTTGGCGAGGACGCACTCGGCTCCTTGATTGAAGAAAACGGAATTGGTTTGGAATTTTCGGAAGCGGAATTAGAAGCCGCAGCCGATGCAAACATTTATCTTTTCCAAAACCGATACGTTGTCACCATTCACATATTTAACGAGGAAGAAGAGCGCGAAGAAACATCCGTGTTCTACTTTAATGCAGAGGGAGAGTTGACAAACGCAGCTTGTTATTTTGACGGTGGATTTTATATGCTTACTCTCACCAGCTACAACAAACCCGTAGAAATCGCCCCCCCAGCCGATGCCGACGAGTACCTCTCTATGCCAAATGAAGATATCGACCCGCCCTCAAATCTTGGCGACAGAGATGAGATCTATGCAATTTACAAAGACGTTTGTGCCACTCTGCAAGGCGCTGACCATTTTTCGGTATTTTGCGACAAACCCGGAATCTCCAACAGCTTTTATTATGATGTTGCCGGCAAGAATAAATCCTTGATGATATTGGAACCGGACGGTATGCTTGAGCTGTGGTACATCTGCCCCAAGGCGTATGTTGCATTTGATGGAGGCGACATTTACACAGCAAAAGCAGACAATGCATTTTTTAGCTATTTTACATCTGCTGAAGAAATGTTCCCCTTTGCCGCCTTTGCATTGGACGATATGCAAAATTTGTGTTGCAGCTATGACGCAACGCAAAGCGAGACCGTGATTGAATTTGACTACGTAGATGAATCTGGCATTCTTTACCAATACAAATACGCATTGGCAGATGACGGCAGCTACATTGATATCAGCGTAACCGAGTTTGCCAACGGCACCGAGGCCGGAACCCACACTTACTTCTTTGAAGAAAACCCCGACCTCAAAATCGTGTTGCCCGAAACATATTGATTGCAAACAGCGCACAAAAAGCCACCCCTCGGGGTGGCTTTTTTCTTGTCTTTGAACTTATTTTTTTGCCTTATTTCTCGCCGCTGTGAGTGTGTTTTTAAGCAGCATGGTGATGGTTTGACATTGCTTTGAGTATTTCAGTCTAAAGGTTTATACCAGATTTCCAAACCTGCTGCTTCGAGTTCCAATGAGTTAATCAAAAGATTACTCGTCACAACATTGTTGCCTTCGCCACGAAAAACGTTCGCCAAAGAGAAAATAAACTTTGTATGCCCTGCCGGAATGGTATATGTATAACCGCGGTTAATGTTTCCGCCTGACATTCCTTTGTTGTTCAGCCAGTAGTAGTTGGTCTGCATAGAGGTATTTGTTGCACCTGAACGAATCCCCATTTCATAGGGAGCATTGATCTTGATATAAAATGTCACTCCCTCATAAGGAACGTCAAAAATCATGTTGGGAGACCAACGCCAATACGGTAGATAAGTAGGTTCCGTGCCGTATGCTTGTATGCCATAGTTGACCCATTCCACTTGGCTCAAATCCAATTTAACCATACCCTCTGTATTAAATAGATTCTCCCCTTTTGAGAAATTTGTGGAATACGGAATAGTCATATCAGTACGCGTTCCGTTCTTATCTGCACCCACACGAAGTACACGAACCGTCTTGTTTTCGCGGTCGATTACATAGGCATTGAAAGCATCCTGAGTTGCAATGGAGGCATCTCGCCCAAGGTCTGAATAATCAGAAAGGCCATAGTAACCACCTTCTGCACCGTACATAGCTGTTGTACAGGTAACGCCCAAAAGTAGTTGCTTACAAGCTGTGCCGGGCAGATATGTAATGGAATCCGAGTGTACATGCCCTGTCACATGTGCAATAAATTCAACACCCTCTGCTACTTGGGAAAAGTCGGCACTCAAAGTCACCGAAGATGCACCATTTTTTTCACTATAGTTCCAAACAAACCGCTCCCGCATCATAAAGGCATCAACAAGATCCATTAAAAATGTGCCCGTGTAACCCGAGTAAGAATTAGTAGGATTATCATAGCGATTACCATTCTGGAAAAAATCCGTATACGTGGGATCAGCCATGCCGGCAATATTGGTTTCAGGGGAATGATACATCAAGATAACACCATAACCCTCTGGGGTGGATTGCAATGTTTCCACTAACCAGTTCACTTGTTCCTGACTGTAACAAGTACCACCACTGGTTGTGGTCATTGAACCTTCCTGTTGATTGACGGAAATCACACGCAGCTTTTGCTCCGTCAAATCTCGAAAGTAATAGCTTTTCCCTTCCGGAGTCGATATGTTTTGTTTAAAATAAGCATCATAAATCGTTTCACGGTAGATATTTGCAGGTATATTGGATGCATCATGATTGCCAATACCATACACAAAATTCAAGCCATCATACTTTCCAACCGCATCAAAGAGTGCGCTTCCCCAATCATCGGGCTCGTATGCCGTCAAGTCTCCCGAAGCAAGCAATGCGCTCGCTCCAACCTGTTGCGCAAACAAAGCAGCGCGCTCCGCACGGATTACATCTCCATGGATATCTGAAATATGAATCAAAACAGGCAGATCGGTATCTTTGAGCAAATCTACGACCTCGTTATTTTCAAGAATCACGTTGCATTTATTCTCATACATTATTGCAACACCTGCATCGCCCAATTCATCAAGCGTTATTTTTGCTCCGTCAACCCTTTGCACGCTCAATCGCATATAGATTGAACTTTCGGGCAAAGTATAGATATATTCGTCATGTCCGTCGCCGTCGGCGCCAAACCATTCCGATACGATGTTGATTTTGTTATGATTATTGCCACTATGTACGCGTACTTGATATCCATCATTGACACGCAACGTGAGTTGTGCGGCACAATAAGGTACGGCCATCAATGTTTTTTGCGAAAGCATAACATTTGATGCAAGCAATGCCCCCGTGCCTACCTCGCCAGGCACAAAATCACCCAAAGTAACAGAGACAATTTCAGAATATTGCTCACTGCAGTTTTCACACACACCGTTACGGTAGTCGTGGGCTACTGTTTCAATCAATCCCGATTCGGCATAACTACAAGTCACACAAAGACGCAGTTTCATACCCATTTGTGTACAAGTAGGCGCCTCAACGGTATACCATGCGCTATAATTATGCCTACACGCAGGCTTTTCGGGTATATCCACAGGCTCAAGAACAGTGCCGTCGGTCAGGGTGATAACCATTCTACCTACTTCGTCAAATTCTATTTTTTGAATCGATGCACCGGTATCCCCCTTGTCGCCCTTATCGCCTTTATCGCCTTTATCGCCTTTATCGCCGGGAAAACCTTGCGCGCCCTGAGGCCCCTGAGCACCGGTGTCGCCTTTGTCTCCCTTTTCGCCGGGCAGACCTTGTGCACCTGTTTCACCCTTATCGCCTTTTTCACCTTGCAATCCTTGCGGACCTTGCGGGATATGCGCTTTTATAAAGTCACAAGATGTCAGACTAAACAAAATGATAAATGCCAGCAAAATCGCTACAATTCTTCTCATTTTATTCCTCCTTTGACATTAAAAAATGAAAGGTTTTATTTCTTCGCCTTATTTCTCGCCGCAGTCAGCGTGTTTTTGAGTAGCATTGTAATGGTCATCGGTCCTACTCCTCCGGGGACGGGGGTGATGGCGGAGGCGATGGGCTCAACCGATGCGAAGTCGACGTCGCCTGTGAGTTTACCGTCTTCGCGGCGGTTCATACCAACGTCGATAACGACCGCTCCGGGTTTGACCATATCGGCGGTAACAAAATCGGCTTTGCCGATGGCAACCACCAAAATGTCTGCCTCGCGTGTAACCTCTGCAAGGTTCTTTGTGCGGCTGTGGCAAATGGTGACCGTTCCGTTTGCGTGGAGCAGGAGCATTGCCATAGGCTTGCCAACAATGTTGGAGCGCCCGATTACTACACACTTTTCGCCCGCAATTTCAACACCCGTACGTTCGAGAAGCGCCATAACGCCTGCGGGCGTGCAGGGCAAAAAGCTATAATCGCCTATCATAATTTTGCCCACGTTATAAGGGTGGAAAGCATCTACATCCTTTTGGGGGTTGATGCGCAAAAGCACCTCGGTTTCGTCGAGATGTCGGGGCAAAGGGAGTTGCACAAGAATGCCGTGAATTTGCTCATCGTTGTTGAGCTCATCCACAAGCGCGTTCAGCTCGGCTTGGGTGGTATTCTCGGGAAGCTCGTACACACGGGAGTAAAATCCGACCTCTTCGCAGGCCTTCTTTTTGTTACGGACGTACACCTGCGATGCGGGATTTTCGCCTACGATGATCACTGCGAGCCCCGGCAAAAAGCCGTTTTCTTTTTGGAACTGTGCCGTTTCCGCTTTGATCTCCTCGCGAATTTCGGCAGAGATCAGTTTGCCGTCAATTCTTGTTGCCATTTTTATTTATCCTCTTTTTGAAAAAGCTTTTTTACTTTGACTACAATCTTCTCCCAAGCTTCCTTCAGCTTTTGCATATCGGTTTTTTGCTCGACGGTTTCTTCTTTGCCCTCGGCAAGCTCTGCCTCTACCTTTTTGGCTGCCTCGTATGCGGCGTCCTCAAGAACGAGCAGGCGTTCGCGCTTGCGCGTGAGAATGGTGAGAACAAGCAAAGCGGCACCGCAACCAATAAAGCACAAAAGGCCTACAAGCTGCGAAATGCGCACGTTTGTGCCGGGAACGTAAAGGCTATCGGTGCGGAAGCCTTCGATGAACATACGTCCAAAGCCGTACCACGTAAAGTAGAAAAGTGCAATTTGACCGTGAAATCTCTTATGCTTGTAAAGAACGTTTGCAAGTGCAAAACCAACAATGTTCCAAACGCTCTCATAAAGGAAGGTAGGGTGATAGTAGGTAGTAATGCCCCATTGATCAAGACCCATGCGGAAGGTGTTAAAGAAGCTTCCCTCGCCCGAGGTGAGTACGAGCTCTTTGTTAAAGAAGAAAAAGCGTGTGGTGTCGGTGATGGCATAGCCGTAAGCCTCGCCGTTGAAGAAGTTGCCCCAACGTCCCATTGCTTGCGCAATCATAACACCGGGAGCCGCCATATCAAAGAGCTTGCGCCACGAGATCTTTTTAAAGTAGCACATAATCACAATGCCAAGGCAACCGCCAATAATGCCACCGTAAATGCCCAAGCCCCCGTTCCAAATAGCGAGTGCCTCGCCAAAGGTTTCGTATTGGTCGAGCGTGGTTAAAACGTAGTAGGCACGCGCGCCAATGATGCCGAGAATGACGGTGAGAAGTGCGATATCGATGATGTCATCCATCACAACGTGCTCATTCTTTTTGCCGCGGAAGATAACGTAAGCCACCGCAAACATGATGCCAAGCGTAATGATGAGACCGTACCAACGGACCTCAAGCTTGCCAAACAGCGTAAAGGCAATTTTGTTCAGTTCTGTTTCCGCGATGCCAAGACCGGGAAAAGAAACGATTGTTTTTTCCAGCATAGTATTTTCCTTTCCGTCCGTGTTCCCTTACAAGGGGCGAACAACAGACATTGCAAAATGCTTGGGTTGATAAAGGGTGTGCAAAAGCGCCTCGAGTTCTTCTTTCTTAATCGATTGCAGAACTGTGGGAACGTCAAAAATTTGAGAGCCGTCAAAAACAAAGGACAAAAGTCTGTTTGCAATTTCGTCGGTAGAATCGTATGCGCGAATTTCGTCGGCATACATCACGCGGCGGCAACGCTCAAAATCCTCGTCCGAAAGGCCGTTTTTGCGCGCCTCGTCGAGATATTGCATCATGCGCTCATACACCGCCTCGGGGTTTTTGGATTCGCCCGAAATGCAGGTGAATGCAAACTGATTGTTGTCGGAAGAATAGCCAAAGGAGAAGGACGGAGAGACCAAATCCTCTTCAAACAGTTGTGCATAAAATGCACCTGCTTGCGAAAAGAGGATTTCGTTGAGAAGTGCCACCGAAAGGTCGCGTCTTAGGCGCTCGGTGGGGTCGGCTGGAATGATTGCATCCTTGATGCCGATGTAAAAGATAGGCTTTGCCACTTGCATTTTTGCATTGGCTCTTGTGCGACGAACCGTTTGGGGTTCCTCGGGGTAAATGCGGCGCACAGGCTCTTTTTCCTCGCGCGTTGCGGGAAGAACGCGGTCGGCAACCGCCAAAACCGCTTCGAGGGTGATGTTTCCGCACACAACAAGCGCCATGTTATCAAGGCGGTAAAAGGCGTTGTAGCACTCGTAAAGCAGCTCGGGGGTAATCTTTGCAATGGTCTTTCTCGTTCCCAAAACGTTATTGCGAACGGGGTTTTTGTGGTAGAGCGAGGTAACCAAGCCAAGGTATGCTTTTTCCCAAGGGCTGTCCTCATCCTCGTGAATTTCCTCACCGATGATGCCTCTCTCACGCGCGACAGATTCTGCGGTGAAGTGCGGCTCCGTAACAAAGGTGAGCAGCTCGGCAAGTGCCTCCTCTACGTGCTCGGTGCAGCTAAAGAGGTATGCCGTTTTGTCATAGTCGGTGTAGGCGTTGGAGTCGGCTCCGAGTGCCGAAAAACGCGCAAACGTATCGGTGCCGTCGGGTGCCTCAAAGAGCTTATGCTCCAAAAAGTGCGCAATGCCCTCGGGCATGGTATATTGCTTTTCTCCCACACAAAACGCAGTGTTCATAGAGCCGAATTTGGTGGCAAAAAGCGCATACGTGTTGGTCATTTTCTTGGGGAACACGTAAATGGAAAGTCCGCTCGCGTGCTCCACATAGGTGTATTGCTCGCGCAAAAGCGCGGATGTGTACTCAATTCTCTTCATCGATATCCTCCTCCTTCGCTCCCGTTGGATGCAGAACAAAAACGGTATCGATTGCAATTTTGTTGGCTACGCGAACAACGTCCTCGCGAGAGAGTGCGGCAATGCGCGCGCTGCCCTCCTCGGGAGAAACGGAAACGCCCGCCAAGGCGCGACCAAGGTAATAAACCTCCATAGCCGCAGGACTGTCGGAAAGCTGACGGTAGGCGTTCTCCATCGACTTTTGTGCCGCCTGCCACTCGGCATCACTAATGTCGCCTACGGCAAGAGATGCGAGCTGACGTCTGATCTCGGCTTCCGCCTCTTCGCGTCGGTCATTCTCAAGACTGCAACAAATGGTCAGCGCTGCCTTGTAGGCGTTGAAGGTGGAAAAACAGGAATAGCAAAGTCCGAGTTTTTCGCGCACGTTGATGAAAAGTTTGGAGACGGGAGAGGACGAACCCAGAAGCTCGTTGTAAAGAGCAACCGCAAAAAAGTCCTCATCCTGCACGGCGGCAGGGGTGCGCAGACCAATGACAAGCGCACTTTGATGCACGGGCAAATCCTCGATGACCCTTTGCTCCTCTTGGCGGCGCGGAATGCTTGCCACACTTGTGAGAGGAATGGAAGGGTTGTTTTTTTCTATTTTTTCAACTTGAATTTCTTTTGTACCAAGACCCTTTGTCAGCGCGTCAATTACGCGGTCGGTGTCGGTTGCGCCAACGTAAAAGGCATGGAGCGAGAGGTTTTGATAAAGAGCTTTCCAATAGGCGGTCAGCTCCTCGGGGGTAACTGCCATAACCTCTTCTTCGGTGCCGTAAAGGGGTGTGCCGCAGGGTTCGCTATCAAACATTAGCTTGCGGCAAGCATCCATGGCGTAGCTTTGCGGATGGTTCTTTTTTGCGCGAATGGCATCGCATTGCAGCTTCTTTTCGCTTTCCACATAGTGAGAAAGGAGCAATCCGTTCTCATCTAACACGGGAGAGAAAAAGACCTCGCGCATGATTTTGACGACCTCGCAAAGAATCGTTTCGCGCTCGGCGCTGCCTTCGGGAATGTATTCCCTGCCCAACACATTGGCGCAAAGGCCGAACACCTGCGCATCTCCGCGATAGAAGTTGCGCACGGAAAGCTCGGTGCCGTACAAATAGTCGAGACGGCGATTGATGGCGGAAATGTCGGGACAGCTCTCGGTGCCGCGCAAAAGAACGGCCAAGAGAAGCGAGGTCATATAGGGTTTTTGCCCTTCGATCGGCAA
Source organism: Clostridia bacterium (assembly GCA_017631775.1). The sequence continues at coordinate 16,488 of JAGBSQ010000015.1, forward strand.
AACAGCCGAGAGCGAGAGCATTTCGGTTTTGAATTTTTGGGTTTGGCAAAGTCGCAACGAAAGGTTGGGACTGAGCCTGAGTTCAATTGGAATCATTCTGATTTTCCTTTGTTTGGGAATTTGGCAGGTCAATACCGCTTGGTACCATCGGGGTCAGGCGTGTTGGAGAAATCCGGCTCGGTCTCCTCTGGTGTGGTCTCCTCGGGGGTTGTCTCGGGTTCTGTTGAAAAAGGAGAAGTGTTTTCTTCTTGGTTTTGCGGTTGCCCAAAAAGTGCACAAGATGCAAAACCGAGGCAGAACGAAACAGACAACACAACCGCCAAAAGTCGATAGACGTTCTTCATTAAGCCTCCAAGGAGCGCAAATATTTGATGCAACGCTCAACCTCTTTGATGCCGGTGGGGTTGAGGGTTTCGCTTTCAACAACCATTTGGAGTCCGTGTGCAATGGCGTATTCGCGAACGGCGGCAACGGGTGCAGTTCCCTCGCCAAGCGCGCGGCCTTGTCCGTTTGCAAGTCCGTCCTTGAGGTGAATTACGCTGACACGGTCGCCAAGACGCTCAAGGAGCGCGATGGGATCTTGTCCTGCAGCGTATGCCCAGAAGGTGTCGATTTCGAACTTGATGTTGGTGCAACGCTGGAGCACTTCGTGCGGAATTTGACCGGCTTTGTTGGGCAGGAACTCATCCTTGTGGTTGTGGTAG
>JAGBSQ010000104.1 GCA_017631775.1 Clostridia bacterium
GCCTCGCGCCTGCACCGCAAGATCAGCCGTTGGCGCGCGTGCCTTTCGGCATCGGTGGGCGGCCTTTGGGCGGTGGTGGCGCTCTTTTGGGGCATGGAAGGTTTTTGGGGCCTTGTGTTGGATTGCACCGTTATTTTTTTGATGTGTGCCGTTGTTTTTGCAACGCCCAAAGCCTCTTTTCGCACGCTTCTCAAATGCACGCTTGTGGGTATGCTGACCTCGGCAATTCTCGGCGGTATTATGACCGCGCTCTATGCCCTTTTTAACCGCTTTGACCTCCCCATGGGAGAATCGTCGCAGGATGGCAGCTCCCTTCTCGTTTTTGCCATCATTGCCGCCCTGGCAGGGTTTGCCACCGTTACGGGCGGTCGCTTTTTGGGGTTCTCCAAAAAATCCAAATACATAACGGTAACGGCTGTTTTGTTTGGAAAGACCGTAACGCTTCGGGCATTGGTCGACACGGGGAACCGCCTGAGAGAGCCAATGAGCGGCCGTAGCGTGATCGTGGCGGATAAGGCGCGTATTCTTGAGGCTCTGCCCCAATCGCTTGCAGAGGCGCTTACAAGCACCTCTCCCGAGGAGTGGCTTTCGGATGCGAAATACGCCACACGCATTCGCATCATTCCCACCAACACGGCAACGGGAACAAAAATGCTGCCGGCGATACTGCCCGACAAATTGACCGTTTGCGACGGCAAGGAAAGCTACCCCGCCGATCACCTTATAGCTCCGGCGCCCATGCAAAGCGGCTCCGGGTTTGATGCCGTAATTTCAATACATTAATACATTTCCCAAGGAGGATATTCTATGACTTGGTTTATGCGGTTGCGCACGTTCCTTGCCGATCTATTTTGCAAGCCCAAAGATCTGTTTTACATCAACGGCCCCGATACACTTCCCTCACCGCTCTCTCCCGAGGAAGAGGCCCTCTGCATTGAACGCATCGACGACGATGACGTGCGTTCGCATTTGGTAGAGCACAATTTGCGCCTTGTTGTTTACGTTGCCAAAAAATTTGAAAACGTAGGCACGGGCATTGAAGACCTCATCTCCATCGGCACGGTCGGACTCATCAAAGCCATTAACACCTTTCGCGCCGACAAAAGCATCAAGCTTGCCACCTATGCCTCGCGTTGCATCGAAAATGAAATTTTGATGTACATTCGCAAGAACAATTCTCAACGAACTGTCATCTCCATCGACGAGCCGCTCAACACCGATTGGGACGGCAACGAGTTGCTCCTATCCGACATTTTGGGCAGCGAGGAGGAAAGCATCTCCTCCCAGCTTGAGCAGCGCGAGGAGCGACAGATCGTGCGAGATGCCGTTTTCTGTCTTGCCCCGCGTGAGCGCGAGCTGATAGAATTGCGCTACGGAATGCGCACCGGCAGAGAAATGACACAAAAAGAGGTGGCAGACCTTTTGGGCATTTCACAATCCTACATCTCCCGCCTCGAAAAACGCATTTTGGCAAACCTAAAAGAGGACCTTGCCAACAAGCTGTAAAAAAAGGATCACCCGTCTGTTTGCACAGACGGGTGATCCTTTAAATTATCTTATGTAGATAATTAGATGAAAGGTCTCAGAGAATCGATAGCTGCGTTGCCAGCGTCCTTAATGGATTGGATAACGCCGGGGTTAACGAAGTTGAGAACAACAACTACTACAGCTGCGATGATAGCGATGAGCAGAGCGCAGAAGTAGGAGCGAGCAAAGTTACGACCGTTGCGGTTCTTTGCACCCAGAGCGTTGATCAGAACGAACAACCAGCCCAGAACAGGGATTGCATAGAAAACAGCGCGCCAGAAGTAGCCCCAACCGGAGATGGGTCTGTAGGACTTCGGGAGGTGCTTTTCGATTTGCTTCAGTTGCTTTCTCTTGGAGATCTTCTTTACTTTAGTCTTTTTCATAGTTTTTTTCACCCTTTCCTCTGACTTAAGTCAGAATGTTTACATTAATAGATTACCACTTTTTTGATAATTTGTCAAGAGGTATTTTTCCATTTTTGAAAAAAATTTTTATTTTTGACGGCAAAATTCGTGTATTCTTCACAAAAAAACCAAAATTTAACAAAAAGCCTTAAATTAAGCTAAAAAAAACGAGCGGAAGGGTCTTTTCCCTTCCGCTCATTTTGCTTTCAAAATCGAAAATTTACTGTGTGATGTACTCTTTTTCGACCTTCAAGACAAGGCGTTATCGATTAGAGAGCGCCGCCAAGAAGGAAGCTGGTTACTGCAAGAACGATTGCTGCAACAATGATAGCCAGCAGATGGAAGCGTGCATAGCTACGGCCGTGGCGGCTCTTGCATGCAAATACGTGTACAAGCAGGAAGATTTGACCGATTACGGGAATGGAGTACAGAACGCTGCGCCAGAAGTAGCTCCAAGGAGAGAGCGGTCTGTAAGCCTTAGGCAGAAGCATATCAGATGCTTTGTAATTTACTTTGTTTTTCATGTTTTTTCACCCTTTCTTCGGTTTGCACCGAAATATTACACTTATAGCATACCACTTTTTTCGTTTTTTGGCAAGGGTTTTTGCAATATTTTTCTATTTTTTTCAAAAAAGTGTCACCGCTCACCGCAAAACGCGAAGAATCAAAGCATGTATTCCATATATGCAACACCGTCAAGACTCTTCCAAGTGAGGTGTCCGTCCTCTAAAATCAGGTAGGAATGCGCGCTGTTCTCTTTGGGAATGGAAACAGAACCCGGATTGATATAAAGATATTCCTCGTGCTCTACACACTTGGGAACGTGGGTGTGTCCGTGCATCAGCACGTCACCCTTTTGCAAAGGAGGAAGCTTGCCCTCGTTGTAAACGTGGCCGTGGGTAGCATAGATCATGCGCTCACCTGCCACCAAAACTGCATAGTCGGCAAGCACAGGAAACTCCAATACCATTTGGTCAACCTCGGTATCGCAGTTGCCGCGTACACAAAGAATCTTTGCTTTGATGCCGTTGAGCATTTCGATGACCTTTTTGGGCGCATAGTCGCGCGGCAGATCGTTGCGCGGTCCGTGGTAAAGCACGTCACCGAGCAGCATCAGCTTTTGCGCACCCTCACGCTCAAAAGCCTCCAAAAGCTCGCGACAGTAATATGACGAGCCGTGAATATCGGATGCGATCATCCATTTCATATTGTGTGTCTCCTTAATTCTTTAAGCTATGGATAGGTGCAGGAATTCTTCCGCCGCGGCGAATGAATTTTGCGGGAGAATAGTTGTTGATCTCCATAATGGGAGCAGTACCCAACAATCCTCCAAACTCTACACTCTCGCCCGCCTTTTTGCCGTATGCGGGAATGAGACGAACCGCCGTGGTTTTGGTGTTGACAACACCAATGGAGATTTCGTCGGCAATAATGCCGTTGATAACGTCCTCGGATGTGTCGCCGGGAACAGCGATCATATCAAGACCTACCGAGCAAACGGCTGTCATAGCCTCAAGCTTCTCGAGCGTGAGCGCACCGCGTTCAACTGCGGCAATCATGCCCGCATCCTCGGAAACGGGAATAAACGCGCCGGAAAGGCCGCCTACGTGCGAGGATGCCATAACGCCACCCTTTTTAACTGCGTCGTTGAGCATTGCGAGTGCCGCGGTGGTTCCGTGTGCACCGCAGGATTCAAGACCCATACCTTCAAGAATGTATGCCACCGAGTCGCCAATGGCGGGGGTGGGTGCGAGGGAGAGGTCTACGATGCCAAAGGGAGTATCCAAGCGTCTTGCCGCCTCGTTTGCTACGAGTTGGCCGACACGCGTGATCTTAAATGCGGTTTTTTTGATAACGTCTGCAAGCTCCGAGAGGTCACAGTCGCCGGCACGGCGAATGGCAGATGCCACAACACCGGGGCCACTGACGCCTACGTTGATAGCCGCTTCGGGTTCACCGACACCGCAGAATGCGCCCGCCATAAACGGGTTATCCTCGGGTACGTTTGCAAATACAACCAGCTTTGCGCAGGCAATGGAGTTCTCGTCGCGCGTCAGGTATGCCGCGCGCTTGATGGTGGAGCCCATCATAGCAATGGCATCCATGTTGATGCCGGCCTTGGTGGAGGCAACGTTAACGGAGGAGCAAACGTTTCTTGTCTCCGAAAGTGCTTCGGGAAGAATGGAGATGAGGTTCTTTGCTCCCTCGGTCATTCCCTTTTGCACAAGGGCGGAAAAGCCGCCTATGAAGTTGATGCCAAGCGTATCTGCCGCGCGCTGCAGGGTGTGCGCGATCTTAAGGTATCCTTCGGGAGATGCCGCACCGCCTACCAAGGAAATGGGTGTAACCGACACGCGCTTGTTAACGATCGGAATACCGTACATCTTTTCGATATCGTTGCCCGTTGCAACAAGATGCTCGGCACGCGTGGTGATCTTATCATAAATTTTATCACAAAGGCGATCCACGTCCTCGCTGACACAGTCCCACAGAGAAATGCCCATGGTAATGGTGCGTATGTCGAGGTTTTCCTCGCGGATCATATTGATGGTCTCTAAAACGTCTTGCGTATTGATCATTGTGTGGCTCCTTAGATGTGGTGCATCGTGTTAAAGATGTCCTCGTGCATTGCGTGGATCATCAGTCCCTTGCGCTCGCCAAGCTCTTTGAGTGCATCGGCAAAATCGGCAAACTCAACGTCAAGAGCATCAATGTCTGCCAGCATGATCATTGCAAAATACTCGGAAAGAACGCTTTGCGTAATATCGAGAATATTTGCGCGGTATTGTGCGCAAACCGCTGCCACGTCGGCAATAATTCCAACTGTATCCTTACCTGTTACGGTGATGACTGCTTTCATAAAAACCCTCCGTCTTCCGCTTTTTTGAATTCCCCTTTATTATAAAGGATTATAGAAAAAAAGTCAATAGAAAACCAAAATCATTTGCATTTTTTGATAAAGCCAAAAATGATATTTCCCTCAAAAATAAAGCAAAGCATTGACAATTCCCCCTTTTTGTGGTATAATGAGGAAAACATTTTTGGAGGTACTCATTATGAACAGTGATTCCGGATTTGGCTCTAGCGGTGCACCCTTTGAATATACCGTTGCCGAAGCCAACAACAAAGCTCTTAAAACAAAAAAAGCGCTCTTTATTGCAGCATACGTGCTTTATGCCATTGCTATTTTTGGTATTGGCTCCGGCACAAAGCTGATGTTGCCCTTTATGTGCTTTATTCCCCTCTCTTTGTGGATCATCGTTTGGCTCACTTGGAGATTTACCCAAGTAGAGTATGAATACTCCTTCTTCTCCGGTACGCTCACCGTTAACCGTATTCTCGGTAACCGTACTCGCAAAAAGATGATGGAAATTCGCATTCAAGCATTCTCCACCATTCTCCCTGCAACCGAAGCAAATCTTTCCAAAATCGAAGCTTTTGCCGCTGAAGAGACCATCTTTGCCGCATCCGAAGCAGGTGCCGAAGGCATTTGGGTAGCTCTTTGGACCGATGCAGAAAGTGGAAAGCGCAAGGCCCTCTACTTTGAGCCCAACGAAAAGGCAGTTAAAATTTTGAAGTATTATAACGCTTCTGCTATGGCTAAATAAGAGAATAACATTAACAAAACAGCTCACCGCGCGGTGAGCTGTTTTTTTGTTCTATCAATTAGTTTTCGCCTGCGATTTCTCTTGCTACGAATACGCCGCTGGCGGATGCGTGAGAAAGCGAGTGGGTAATGCCGCTACCGTCGCCGATAACGTAAAGGCCGTCGTATTTGGTCTCAAGCTTTTCGTTGACCTTGACTTCCATATTGTAGAATTTTACTTCTACGCCATAAAGGAGAGTGTCGTCGTTTGCGGTACCGGGAGCGATCTTATCAAGCGCGTAAACCATTTCGATGATGCCATCGAGGATTCTCTTGGGGAGAACGAGGCTCAGGTCACCGGGAGTTGCGTTGAGCGTGGGAGTAACAAAGGACTCCTCAATTCTCTTTGCTGTGGAGCGCTGACCGCGAATGAGGTCGCCAAAGCGTTGAACGATAACGCCGCCGCCAAGCATATTGCTAAGTCTTGCAATCGACTCACCGTAGCCGTTAGAATCCCTAAAAGGCTCGGAGAAATGCTTTGCAACAAGAAGTGCGAAGTTGGTGTTGTTCGTATGCTTTGCAGGATCCTCGTAGCTGTGTCCGTTTACGGTAATGATGCCGTTGGTGTTCTCGTTAACAACCGCTCCGCGAGGGTTCATGCAGAAGGTGCGAACCTTATCGCCGTATTTGGGAGTGCGGTAAACGATCTTGCTTTCGTAAAGCTCATCGGTCAAGTGAGAGAATACCTCTGCAGGCAGCTCAACACGTACGCCGATATCTACACGGCTGGACTCGGTGGGAATGTCCATTTCGCGGCAAACGGTCTCCATCCACTTGGAGCCGCTACGGCCAACCGAAACGATGCACTTCTCTGCCGTATATTCCTTTTTGCCGCAAATGACGCGATAGCCGTTATCCTCGCGCACAATGTGGTCAACGGGAGTATCAAAGAAGAAATCAACCTTGTCACAAAGGTGGTTGTAGATATTCTCCAATACGACATAGTTGATGTCGGTGCCAAGGTGGCGAACAGATGCATCAAGAAGATGCAAATCATTTTGCATGCAGATCTTTTTGAACTTGCTGCCTGCGGTGGAATACAGCTTTGTGCCCTCGCCGCCGTGGA